>NZ_NCFJ01000011.1:0-25754 GCF_002281105.1 Polynucleobacter sp. 35-46-11 | reverse complement strand
TATTCTAGCGTCTTCATCTTCTATTTCGACTAAAGGATTTGAAGATCCATAAATACTTAAGTTGGTGATGTGGTTTGTAAATAATTCATGGATGATAGGTCGGCGTTTCAGTAAATAGTAGTCCCGAACCGTGGGCTTAAAAAGTAGACCTTTAATTGAAAGCGCACTCGTGATTTCAGACCAATGTTCATCCTCAATCATTTCACTGTCGGACCTATAAGAGGTACAAACTCCATTCTTTAGGTTTCTCCAAAAGGAAAGCGATACTCTTTGTTCTATCTCTGGATTCATGGTGAGGCCCTTTAGAAGCAGTAGCTTGTACTGCCGTAGTAATTACAGATACGGGGTGGTGGCGTGATGGATTGCCCAAAAGAATTGGTAAAAGCCTTGCCAATGCCATTAAGCATTGTGGCTATAGCAGCAGTATTGGCTGGATTTTGTTGGGGTGGTTGATATTGCTGGGTCGCCTGATATTGACTATAAAACTGACCTACTTCTTGGGCTGCTTTCGCTGCTGCAAACCTCTCTAATATCGCTTGACGAAAGGTATCTGTAGCGGAGGAATCAAGCCCACTCATTTGGTCGTCTGATAACTGATTACGCTGGGCAAATTGAGCCATCACCAGATTTTGCCTATTGATATTCGCAAGCAGTCCATCCCTTGGATAAAGAGAGTCTGATAATGCGATTGCCTTTTGAGCTGCCTCAAGCTTGGATAGCTCTCTGTTTTTTACCTGAACATCTAATTGCTTTGCCGCCTTGCTATATTGATCAAACTTAGCGGCACACTGAGGAAGATAGTAGTCGCATAAGTCATTTTGAGATAAGGCTGCGGTTGAGGTTACTGCGCACATCACTAACAATAGCCACTGACTAGATTTCATGGTGATCCCTTAATTTAACTTCAGGGCCTTTTCCGTTAGCTAGCCATTTTTGGCGGATTTAGCTCAAAGCTCTGAGTACAATTATATTAACACTATTAATGTAAATATAACTGTAAAAATAACCAAGATCCACAAAATAGTGGGTAAGCACCGTGGGGTGGGGTGCAGGCGGCGGTACTTTTGACCCAAAAAGCCCCAAGGGTATAGATGCTAGTTAGATTGCTGATTTGAGCCGGCCAATACATGCTCTGTTTTCATATCCAGTTCTCCTTTAAACAATTGCTCAAGGGCCAAGTGAAGTAGATTGGAGTTTGGATCAATGGATAAAAAAAGAGTAATTGAGGATTGTAATTTTTGGGAGTCAGTTCTACCTAGGATATTTAACGGACTGTCATTTGCCTGAAGTGCAAGTTGCAAGCATTCTTCATAACGTTTTTTAAGTAGTGGGTTTTTCCAATAGGCCTTCGCCTCTATTGACCCATCTATCCCGAAATATTGGGAGTATTCGCTAAACCCTAATCCACGGATTTGAGGAAAAATAAACCAAATCCAGTGCGACCTTTTCTTGCCCTGTGAGAGCTCTTTGAGCACCTGTCCATAGCATTCATTTTGAGCATCAACGAATCGTTGTAATGAGTCCTGATTTCGAGGTTGAGCCAGGCTAATCATGGGGTTCTAATTCACGGGATAGAGCTTTAGGGCAGTTGATGTGTGGGATCAAATGATCGATATTAGGAGTACCCAGATTTTTTCATGCGATCTACATATGCATCTAAGGGCATGCCATTTCTATCCATCACCTCTTTGCCAGTAAATCCGCCTCTTGGGGTTCGTGGATCGCGATAAATTGCCCCTTTTTCTTCAGGAATGCCAAGATTGCATTTTGGGCACATGGTTGGCAGTTGTGTGGTGATTTGAGTTCTGCAAGAGGGGCATCGAAATATGGGTTTGTTAGTCGACATTGCACTTCCTTCGCTAGTTTAGATTTTGGGTTGCAATACAACTTCGTACTTCCAGCCAAAGTAGGAGTAAAGATAGGGGGTCCCTTCTCGATCAGTAAGCTTAACTCTAATCTTAAATTGTGTTCCTACTGGATATTTTGTGACGAGATCCTTAGAGCATTCAACGAATAGTGATGTTGGATAGGGTTGACCCTCAATTGGTCGAACATGGACTAAACCATGCCGTCCACTTGTACTGGAGGGGGTAAAGCTTTCTACAATAATGAACTGATATGGGTTTTGCGCACTCATGACCTGTTTCCGTATATGGGGTTCGTTAGATTTTTGTTTGTGATGGCGACTTTTCTAGGTTAATAGTTCAGTAGATTTTTCTGTTCGTATCCAAGGGCGCTAAGGCGATGCTTGAATTTGTTAAGCGCTTTAGCTTCTATCTGCCGAACACGCTCTTTTGTTAAATTCATCATGTCCGCAATTTCTTGAAGAGTGTAATTAGCCACGCTTGGCGCATTACTTGTAATGAGTCTATTGCTAAATGTGTGGGTGCTATTGGTCATCAAGCTCTCCTAGAGATATAAAAATACTTGCTATATCTAGCATGACACATTTCATTTTCACCATATGAAATAGTTTGATTTTGGGTATCAAATTATCTGCTGGTCTGGACGGGCACTCGCTATAAGGAGTACTGGTCTGATAAATACTGTAATCAGTTAGGTGGGTTTATTTTGTCCGCTGGCTCGGTGAGTACCCAATTCGATTGCCGTTGTTATCAAAGATATTGGTTACGCCTTGGGGTGATTGCACTTCATAGCCAATTCGATTGCCACTATTGTCGTAAAGCCCATTAGTTGAGTTGTAGTTGAGAGGACTATTTTGATAATTAAGCGGACTATTTTGATAATTAAGCGAACTATTGTTGTAGTTGAGCTCGCTATTTTGATAGTTCAGCGGGCTGTTGTTCCAATTGGTCGTCTGAGTAAAACCGTTGATAGCAAATCCTATAAGTGCAACAGCAATTATCTTTTTCATTGTTTCCTCCTATGCGTTAATTCATACATCTTAGGTTGGTGTGGGCTCAAAAAATGAGCTACTACCATGAAAGTGATACAAAATTTACGAGTCACCGTTGCTTAATATTTTGATATTGCCTTTTTGAGTTCATTCACTACTTTCGATCTAAGGCTTACCGGTGCTAAAACTTCAACTTCAGATCCATGTTTCAAAATGTCCATCACCAGCTCGGGATCTTGGTTGTAATCAAACTCCAAGATGTAAAAGCCTTTGTCATCAAACTTACCGGTTTGTTGCCCATGCCATTGCTCTCCAGAGACCCAGCGGGCGCGTTCTGGAGAGAATCGTAATTTAGCTCTTTGGGTTGCCTTTCCTGAGAAGATGCCGTAACTTTCGGCAAAGTTTTCATGAAGCTCTTTCTCGGAAATATCATCCGCTTTTTTGTTAGTTAATGCGGCTGTTTTAACCCCATCAACTGCAAAGCTACGCAGCTCATTACGTAGATGGCAATAGGCATCTAAGTACCAGTTATCCCGATAATGAATGAGGCGCTGAGGGGAGATCTCGCGCTCCGTTGTTTGATTGGTGCCCTTAGAGTAATACGTAATGTGTAGGCGCTCACGTTTAAGTAGGGCGCTACCAATTTCTTCAAAGTTTTCAATTGAGCTTTTGCGTGAGGCCATTCCAAAGACCTTAATGCGTTTACGCAGCTCTTTAGAGGTAGCGGCTGACTGGCCTAAGATTCCGTCAATGATTGACATTAAGGGCTCAATATGGGGGCCAATAAGGCCACCCTTATCTTGTGATGAGAGTAAATGTTGCATGAGGGCTAGGGCGGTGGCTTCTTTTTCAGAAAACCATAGGCCGGGCAATTCGATTTTTTCTCCAGCATTGGGTTTCTCGAATCTATAGCCACCATCAGATCGGTCATAGATGATTGAGGCATTCATACGATCGCGTAGATATTCAAGGTCACGTTTAAAGGTCGCAGGAGAAATCTCGAGTTCATTAAGAAAATCTTGACGAGGTACGCATTTGCGAACTTGAATCATGTACTTGATCTTGTGTAGACGCTCTATGGTGCTCATTTGTGACCTTCTAAGAACATTGATATTTAGGCTACCTTAGTTGATGTATAGCTCATTTATTGAGCTAGCAGATCATCAGAATACTAATAAATATAAAAAATGGAAGAAATAATGATTTTCGGGGTAATTTTGATGACTATATTGCTGCCTTTGCAGATCCAAATTCATGACCATCACAGGCATCGGGTTAACCCATTCTTTGCGGTTGGTGCTTTTGTAGATTGCGCCAAGATCTTGGGGTTACCTAAATTCAGGTTGCGTGACTCCAATGGAAATCCTTACTTGTCGGATAGGGCGATGATGCAAGAGCCAATGGCGTTGGTGCATGAGAGTGCTGGCATTGCTTTGGCTGGTGAGGTTAGCAAGAGAAAGGCATATATCCTTTCTTATGTTCGCAGATGAACGTAAAACCCTAAAAGGCGGCCTGAAATGTGGCGGTATAAGAAAAATATATCCAATTTCAGAATCCATCATTGCAAGCCAGTGAGTTGGCGGCGAGGCATCAAGATTGGAGAGTCATATCAGAGCGTGTTTGTATTTCTGCTAGAAAACTTCAATTTTTTGTTACGATTTATTGAAAGTGTTGTAAGGGATTGGTTATATTCTTTTAAGGGTCTATTAGCCAACGGAATATATCTCAAATTGAGGGATTTGCATGTCTGAATATAAGTCTGAATATAGAAAAAAGCTTCGCGAATTAACTGAATCTAAAGCATACACTGTAACGCTAGAGAGCGAAATACAAAAGCTCTATAAAAAGGCCATTGAATTCGATTTAGACTTAAAGCATCAGCAAGAGATTGAGGAGTTGCGGGCAAAAACAACAGGTTTAAATATTGAATTTATTCGAGATTATTTATGTTCAGATAAAAATGCTGCTTCAGTCAATATGAGTGGAGTGGTAATCGGTATTCAAGGGGATGGGCCTTGGGGGGTTATAGAGTTTCAGAAATTTTTAAATCAAAAAGACTTTAATGTTGTCAATATTACCGACCCTGGAGTTAGGTACATTGTCTTGGGATCCCATAACGTGGATGATGAGGAGTTAAATCAGCAAATAGCAACCTCTATTGAAGAGGGATTTGATCTTCGTATTTATTCTCAAGAACTGTTTGTTGCTTGGTTAATTACTGGGGTCAATCCCCTGGAGGAATGGTTAGAAAAAGATTTGCTCGAGTCTGTTAGAGAGCATGAATCGCTGCAGTACGTAATTGATTCCACACAATTTCCGTGGCCTCAATTAGTCGACCATGCATCTATGAAGAGATCTTATGAGGTCAAGACGTTTGAGTGGGATGGATCATTAAGTGAAGAATCGCCATTAAGAAAGATGGGTTACTCAGTTCAGGCGGGTGCCTTGTCGATTCAAGAGCGACGTGCCATTTTGCGGCAAGCATATACCTCGAGTGGACTCAATAAATTCCTATATAGCTCTCATGACTTGGAGCGCTGGGGGCAGCCCAACACAGCTCAAAGACTCTATGCTATGTCTAGCCTGATTACATGGCTGGCTAATTTTCAGGGGCCAACAAAACCGGCTGCAAGAGAAAAATGGATTTCTGATTTGAGATGGCTCAAAGAGTCATTCTATGATTCAAAGATGAAATTTTGGCCTGTACGTTAAGCCTTTTCTCAGTCCAAGTCTAGGAATTACAGTTTGTATTTAAGTGCTCTAAACATCTTTTAGTTCTTTGTGAGGGGTTGCCGGTCTTTCCCGGCTGTCCGCTTGCTCCTGCCCTAAAGGAGGTCCCAAATGAGAGGGATCGAAAGAGTGCGCAAGCTGATATGGTTTTTTCATGAAAGAGAGTATCTCTCCGGCTTTGGGGCACTCATACCAAATCCCCTAGGCCGTACCAACTATTAACAACAAGCAATCTACTGCCACACAACAACTACAAGTAACAACAAATTTATTTTTCATTAAAGTTAAGAGAGCCATTCATGCATACCAATGTTGTTCATCTTGGTATTGAAAACTCGCAATGCTTTGTTTAACTGAATGGCATCCATCTCATTGGTAAGTTCTTGAATAACACTCTTAGTATTCTCATTCCAATTACCAGACTCTTCTAGATGGAGGAGTAACCACGCTAGAACGGTAGTCCACAATTGCTCTTGAGATAAAAACTTCAAGCAACTATTAAATAGTTCTGAGACCTCAACATCAAACGAGGACTGATCCATCTTTTTAACAAAATTAGCAAAAAGTGCCTTGTTTAAAATAATGGTGTTAGCTAGCTCAATAACATCGGCAGGATCAAGATATTTGATCTTTGGTGCAGCCTGTTCTGACTCGGTTGCCTGCTTTCTGAGGAATGCTGGGATGTCGTAATAATCTGAATCTCCACTTATAGATTCTTGTAATGAGATAGGTGAATCCCCTGTGATTGGGCTTGATCTAAATACCCTTGGCATGTCATATGAAGCATAGGTGGCGCTAGAGAGATTAATCGTCGCGCATTTGGAGGTAAATGATTTGCTCTTACTAAATAGAATATGAGAGGATCCATCCAGGACTGAACCCGCGCCACCCCATCCAGATGCTTGCATTTGCGCAATGGTCATCAGCTCCGGCAATTCGGTTGCTTTTTCATCTTCAGCGCGAATATGAACCAATAAGCAATTGGTCTTATCTGTAATGAGTTGATAGCTAAGGGCCAAAGCAATTTGATCGCCTTCGGGCGCGGTTTTGATTCTTTGTGCGGCTGCCAAACGAGGTAGGTTATGAGATTTGGAGTGTGTGATCTGAGAAGCCCCAATGCCTGTGCGTTGTGAGCTATTGCCTAATTGGTAACTTAGCAAGGCTGGCTTTGATGGGGTGGATTTAAACCCAGCGAATACATGAGTTGTATTCTCACTAAAGATGGCGGTATTGGTGCCAACAGTCCATTCTGGTTGTTCTGGGTGACCCCAGTCAATTTCAATATTGCATGCTCTAGGCTGGCGAATCCGGTGGAACATGCGCACGATCGCCTTCTCAATATCTTCTTTGGGCGAGATTAGTTCACATGCGCCGCCCGACATCTCAGCCAATTCTTTTAGTAGGGTATCTGCTGGCGCGGAGCCTACTCCTACAGCAAAGATGCGATGCCCACTTTCCTTTGCTGCGGCAATGGTTTCATTAGTACTCCAAACTTCACCATCGGTAATGAGAAGAACATCTGCCGTACCTTGGGCACCCATTAGATCGAAAGTCGATTGCAATGCCGCTTCTACTTCAGTGCCGCCCATATCGGCATTTGTGTTCTCTATCAATAAAGAGGCGGCAGAGATATGAAATTGATCGGCTGGCTTAACTTTAGAAAATAGGTGGTTGGTATGATTGCCAAACTTAGAGTAGCTAAATCGATCTTCTGTAGTTAAGTGGCTCAATACGTGATGCAGGGCGCGTTTTGCCGATTGAATGCTATCACCCTCCATGGAGCCTGAACAATCAACCAAAATCTTCAGATCTAGTGAGCTATCTTTTTGGTTGTCGATGGTTAGTGGGCAAAAACTTGCTAAGACAGTGCAACCATCGGGTCCGAGTTGTTTATCTGGTGTGACAATATAAAAAGATTGATTTTGTAGGCTAGTTAAATTGAGGATAAAGTCGCGATCTAACAAAGCTTCACGTTCAATCGAGACTAATAAGCTTTCATCTTGTTTAGCCACTTGCACTTGATGTGATGGGCATTCAACCGTGGCCTCTTCTAGGCCGCCAGTTAATTGCAGAGATAGGGTGAATGGGTATTCAGTTAAGAAATCAGCCTCAACACTATGGTGATCTTCAATGCCACCTTTTTTGGCATCGCCATAGCGTGGAGCTATGACCGTAGGAATGCCGATGCGCATTGAGCCTTGCTCATACTTGAGCAGTTGCGAATAGCTGTATTCAATGACTACATCTTCATTGGGTTTAAGGTTTCCCAGATTGGCGGTATATAGACCATCAGAATTCTTTTCAATCATGATGGGAGCATCGCCATCAGCTATCGCTTTTTCATACTGTTCGGTTGCTTTCGCTTTTTCAATTACCGTACCGACCAAACGTTGACCGCCAATCTCTGCCTGCATTCCCATAAATGTGGCACCCCAAGCCATGGGAAATGAGTAAACAACTTCGAGCGTTTTGTTGGTGTTGTTTTTATAGTGCTGGCGTATGTTCATATCGAGCAATAAACCATTGGCCACACCAGCTGCTGAGACTGATTGCAGGACTAATTTCTTATTGCTGCTAGAAAATACGTTTTTTACCTTTTCAATGACAATCATTGCGCATCCTTTTTGACTTGTTCGTATACCTGCATTACGCCTTTTAAGAATTGACGTAATTGTTCAGGGCTCAAACCTGCTGTTTCAGCCGAGACTTCCAATGCAATACCTTCTCCTACCCATAGGTGAGTGCGCACGGAAATGTCTCCCGGCTTTTTAGTCCGCTCAGGCAGCGGCATTGGCGAGCCAGATAACACTTCACGTATTCGTTCAAGCGAAATACCCGCTTCAGTTAATTGCTTGATACGAAGGATCTTCTCAATGTGAAGGCTCAAATAGTGAGCCCCCCGGGTCTGTCCTATTGGTTTATCAACCAGACCAATTTGGATGTAATACCGTAGGGTTCGTGAACTGACACCGGTTAGGCTACAGAGCTCTTCAAAAGTGTATTTTTTGTCTTCCATGGCGATATATTAACACTAATACTGTAAATAATAACTGTTAATATGATACTTTCTTTAAAAAATATCCTTGAGCTCATTCTTTGAGCCATCCACTCATTAGTTTTGTTACTTTTGGCATTGGCTTGGTCTTGGGTGACTTAGATTTTCGGGGTCGGATGATTTATTTGCCGAAAGGGATGTTAAGCGCTGTCAATGCTTGAGTCTTTAAGGCTAATGCATCGCTATAGAGTATTTTCAAAAAATATAAGAATGTATGGGCTACGGCTATACTTTTCTTTGTTATTTCAAATATCTACGTAAGTAATTTAACTGCACATTTTTAATATATCGGACTGACAATTGAAGCTCGAAGACCTCCAAGTTCATGCAAGTATTCGAGGAATTATTCCGGATGCTTTAGTAACGGTAGTGAGCGTTCAGTGGTTTGGATCGGAAGCGCTTGAATTAACTTATAAAACTGCAAGTGGAAAAGTGGCTAATGAGCTTTTATATCGTCATGATGAGCCGCGCATTGAGCTGGCGGAGCAAGGAAGGCCCTGGAGCTTTGATGGAGATGGCGCATTATTCCGGCTGGTATCAGAGGCTCAAAGAATTCGTCTGGCTCATTTATTCGATCCGGTTCTTGCGGTACACACATCTTTAGTCGATCCACTTCCTCATCAGATTACCGCTGTTTATGAGGCAATGCTGCCTCGCCAACCATTAAGATTTTTATTGGCAGATGATCCAGGCGCTGGTAAAACCATTATGGCTGGCTTGCTAATTAAGGAGCTTATTGCTAGAGGTGATTTACAGCGTTGCTTAATTGTTTGTCCTGGCAGTCTTGCAGAGCAGTGGCAGGATGAGCTTTATCGTCGTTTTAATCTTTCTTTTGAAATTCTGACCAACGATAAATTGGAGGCTGCCCGAACTGGGAATTGGTTTATTGAAACCAATCTCGTGATTGCTCGCTTAGATAAGCTTGCTCGCAATGAGGATGTACAGGCGAAGTTAGAAGCCCCAGATTGCCGCTGGGATTTGGTGGTATGTGATGAGGCCCATAAAATGTCCGCCACTGTTTTTGGTGGCGAAACTAAGTACACCAAGCGCTATCGTTTAGGGCAAATGCTTTCATCAACAACAAGACATTTCTTGCTAATGTCTGCAACGCCACATAACGGAAAAGAAGCCGATTTCCAGCTTTTTATGGCTTTACTAGATGGTGATCGATTTGAGGGTCGCTATAGAGATGGTGTTCACACTGTCGACGCCACCGATTTAATGCGACGGATGGTCAAAGAAAATTTATTAAAGTTTGATGGAACTCCGCTATTCCCACAGCGTATAGCGCATACCATTCCTTACAAACTTTCTCCTGCAGAAGAGCATCTGTACACAATGGTGACTGACTATGTTCGTGAGGAATTTAACCGTGCAGAAGCATTAGAGAATGATAAGCGTGCTGGAACCGTAGGCTTTGCGTTGACTATTTTGCAACGCCGTTTAGCATCTTCTCCTGAGGCCATATATAGGTCATTAAATAGAAGAAGAGAGAGATTAGATAGCAAACTAAGAGAGTTAGAGATTTTACAAAGAGGTGGACAGGCTCCTATTGCTAGCTCGATCTCCATTCGTGATTTAGATGTTGAAGATTTAGAGGATTTAGACGAAGCGCCAGAAGTCGAAGTTGAAATTGCAGAAGAAGAAATTTTGGACCAGGCAACAGCCTCTCGCTCAATTGCAGAGTTACGTATTGAGATAGAGACTTTGAAAGTTTTAGAGGCGCAAGCCTTGTCAGTAAAACAAAGTGGAACAGATACAAAATGGCGCGAATTAGCTGGCTTGTTGTCAGAAGTTTTTACAGTAGGGGGTGAGGTATCTAGGCTTCAAGCGGCCACTCAAGTCGATGGCAAAGAAATTCCAGCTATTAGCTCGTCACCCCATCAAAAATTGGTGATCTTTACTGAACATCGGGATACATTGAATTACCTTGAGCAGCGGATTACTACGCTTTTAGGTCGCAAGGATGCTGTTGTACAAATTCACGGTGGTATTGGCCGTGAAGAGCGCTTAAAGGTGCAAGAGTCGTTCAAGCATGATCCGCGAGTTCAGGTGTTGCTGGCAACAGATGCTGCGGGCGAGGGTATTAACCTGCAGCGCGCTCACCTCATGGTGAACTATGACCTACCGTGGAACCCCAATAGATTAGAGCAGCGCTTTGGTCGTATTCATCGTATTGGTCAAACTGAAGTCTGTCATTTGTGGAATCTTGTAGCAGATGACACGCGTGAAGGCGATGTTTATCGAAAATTGCTGGAGAAGTTGGAGCAGGCCAGGCAAGCCCTTGGCGGGCAGGTTTTTGATGTACTCGGGAAGCTGCAGTTTGAGGGCAAGTCACTAAGAGATCTTTTGATTGAAGCTATTCGTCATGGTGAAAAACCTGAAGTGAAGGCATATCTAACAACTGTGCTTGACCATGCGCTAGACAGAGGTCATCTCGAAGATCTTCTGGACGAAGGCGCATTGGCGCGTGATGTCATGGATGTATCGAATGTGCAGCGTATTCGTGAGGATATGGAGCGTGCAGATGCTAGAAGATTACAACCTCACTATATAGAGTCCTTCTTTTATGAGGCTTTTAAGAATCTTGGTGGCGCAGTGAAACCACGCGAACCTCGTAGATTTGAAATTACCCATGTTCCTGGCCCTATTAAAAATCGCGATAGGGTTATTGGATTGGGCGAGCCTGTTTTACCTCGGTATGAGCGTATTACATTTGATAAAAACTTAGTGGCACCACAAGGTCAGCCATTGGCAGCATTTGTTTGTCCTGGACATCCATTGCTAGACTCTGTGATTGATTTAACCCTAGAGCGCAACCGAGATCTTCTGAAAAGAGGAACCATTCTTGTTGATGGGCGCGATGAAGGAATTGAGCCTCGTGTTTTATTTTATTTAGAGCACTCAATCCAGGATGCCAGCACAGTGCGCACGGGTGAGCGAAGAGTTATCTCCAAAAAAATGCTATATGTTGAGCAGGATGCACAAGGCAATATAAGGCATATCAATTACGCACCGTATCTTGACTATCGTCCGCTTGGACCCGATGAGCCAAGTGCAGAGTCAATTTTAGATCGGCCTGAATGTGGATGGATTAATAAGGAGCTTGAGCAAAAAGCGCAGGGCTATGCCATATCAAGCGTAGTACCAGAGCATCTTGCAGAAGTTCGTGGCCATAAGCTGGATCATATTGCCAAAACGGAAGCCGCTGTTAAGGATCGCTTGGTTAAAGAAATTACTTTCTGGGATCATAGGGCGCAGGAGCTAAAGTCGGAGGAGCAAGCTGGAAAGCCAAATGCCAAACTTAATTCTGCTGAGGCATTAAAGCGCGCCGATAATCTGCAGGCAAGACTACAAAAAAGACTTGAAGAGCTAAAGCAAGAAGCTCAGATCTCTCCATTGCCCCCGGTAGTGATTGGCGGGATGCTAGTAATTCCAATGGGATTGGTGAGAAAGATGATGGGTGAGGATGCTGACCCCGCTTTTAATGATCCTGTAGATACTCAAATTAGTGCTGCACGAGCTCGCGCTGTGATTATGGATGTAGAGCGTAAGCTTGGGTATGAGCCGGTTGACCGAGAATTTGAAAAGCTGGGCTACGATATTGAGAGTCGGGTTCCTGGAACAGGAAAACTTCGGTTTATTGAGGTAAAGGGTCGTGTTGCGGGCGCGCCTACAATAACAGTAACGCGTAACGAAATTTTATACTCTCTAAATAAACCCGATGATTTCATACTTGCCATTGTTGAATTCACGGGTGATGAGACGCATAACACCCATTATTTGCGCCAACCATTTCAGCGTGAACCAGATTTTGGGGTTACGAGCGTAAATTATGATTTTCCAGAATTACTTTCCAGAGCAGATAAGCCATCGTGAAATATAAGAAGAAATTAATTGAAGTTGCTTTGCCACTTGAGGCAATCAATGCAGCCAGCGGCAAAGAGAAGTCAATACGTCAAGGACATCCATCAACATTACATTTATGGTGGGCAAGAAGGCCGCTAGCAGCAGCTAGGGCTGTTATCTTTTCTCAGATGGTTGATGACCCTTCATCTCACCCTGATATATTTAAAAATGAAAAGGCGCAAGATAAGGAGAGGCAGCGACTGTTTCGCATTGTTGAAGATCTTGTCAAATGGGAAAACACATCAAACACTGCTGTATTAAATAAAGCTCGAGAAGAGATCTGGCAAAGCTGGAGATATACCTGTGCTGAGAATGCGAACGAGCCATATGCTGATGTCTTGTACGATAGATTTAAACTTCCGAAATTTCATGATCCATTTGCTGGGGGAGGTGCAATTCCATTGGAGGCGCAGAGACTCGGCCTTGAGAGTTATGCTAGTGACTTGAATCCGGTTGCCGTTTTATTAAATAAGGCGATGATTGAAATACCTCCAAAATTTACAAAATGCCGGCCTGTAAATTCTCAGATTATGAGCAATGCTGATTTAGTTGATAGGGATTGGATTGGTCTACAAGGTTTATCCGAGGATATTAATTATTACGGATCCTATTTAAAAGATTTGGCCGAGAAAAAAATCGGGCACCTATATCCCTTAATTGAGATTACAAAGAATATTCTTGATGAACGTCCTGATTTAATGAAATACGCCGGTCAAAAATTAAATGTAATTGCTTGCTTATGGGCAAGAACAGTTAACAGCCCAAATCCAGCATTCAAGGCATCTAAGGTCCCATTGGCAACAACATTTATGCTGTCAACCAAAGACGGAAAAGAAGCCTACGTGGAGCCAATTATCGAAGGCGATCATTATCGTTTTGTAGTAAGGCCCCATAAACCTCCCAGCTCATCAACTGCCAAGATTGGGACAAAGTCTGGTAGTAGCGGTAGTAGTTTTTTATGTCTTTTATCGGGTACGCCAATGCCATTTGAATATCTTCGTGCGGAGGCAAAAGCGGGTCGCATGGGTTCTCGTTTGATGGCAATAGTGGTTGAAGGTGATAGGGAGAGAATCTACTTGGCTCCAAGCGAGGAGTTGGAGCGGATTGCATTAAATGCAACTCCAATAGATATTCCGGAGGCCGAGTTACCTGCTAAAGCATTGGGGTTTAGGGTTCAAGAGTATGGAATGCTTAAGTGGTCCGATCTTTTCACCAACAGGCAGTTGGTCGCGTTAACTACATTCACAGACTTAATTCCAAAGGTTAAGGAAAAAGTGCTGCAAGACGCAATAAAAGCCGGCCTTAAAGATGATGAACGTGCATTGGAAGATGGAGGTAATCAAGCCGCCGCTTATGCTGATGCAATTAGTGTTTACATGGCATGTGCAATCGGAAAATTAGCTGACTATAACTCGACTATTTGCTCCTGGATTTCTGGCGGTCAAACTATGCGAAATACATTTGGACGTCAAGCTATCCCAATGGTTTGGGATTACGCTGAAGCTAATGTTTTATCTGATTCGACTGGTGGTTTTTTGAGTTGCATTAATCAGGTTAAGAGGGTGGTGTTGGAGTTTCCCGGCAATCAATTTGGTTATGCAACACAGAATGATGCTCAAACTCAATCAATCTCCAATCATAAAGTTATATCTACGGATCCGCCTTACTACGACAATATTGGTTATGCTGATTTGTCTGATTTTTTCTACGTATGGATGCGCAGATCATTAAAAAATACCTTAAAAGGTTTATTTTCAACACTGAATGTACCAAAGTCTGAAGAATTAGTTGCCACCCCTTTCCGTCATGGCAGTAAGCTGAATGCAGAAAAGTTCTTTTTGAGTGGCATGACGGAAGCAATGCACAGACTTGCAGAGCTGGCTCACCCAGCATTTCCAGTAACCATCTATTATGCCTTCAAACAATCAGAGGCAGATGGGTTGGACGGAACAACCAATACCGGCTGGGATACTTTTTTGGCCGCTGTTATTGAAGCAGGATTCTCTATTACAGGGACTTGGCCCATGAGAACTGAAATGGGTAATAGGATGGTTAGTTCAGGTACAAACGCACTTGCTTCTAGTATTGTTTTGGTTTGTAGAAAAATTTCGTCAACTGCTAAAGTGGCCACTAGAAGAGAATTTGTAGCCGATCTTAAAGCAGAGCTACCAAATGCACTTCGTCATTTACAGGCTGGAAATATTGCGCCAGTTGATCTTGCTCAGGCGGCAATTGGACCCGGTATGGCAGTCTATACAAAATTCTCAAGCGTATTGGATGCCGAAGGTAAGCCATTAAGTGTTAGATCCGCATTGGCATTGATAAACCAAATATTGGATGAATCATTGGCTGAGCAGGAAGGTGATTTTGACGCTGATAGTCGATTTGCTTTAGCGTGGTTTGACCAATATGGATTTTCTGATGGTGAGTTTGGCGTGGCCGATGTACTGGCAAGAGCAAAAGCAACTTCAGTGGCTGGCGTATCAGATGCTGGAATTATTCAATCCGGTAAAGGTAAGGTAAGACTATTTAGGCCCAATGAGCTTCCAGCTGATTGGGATCCCTTGAAGGATGGTCGGATAACGGCGTGGGAAGTTGTGCATCAGTTAGTTAGAGTACTTGAGGCTAACGGTGAAAGTGCGGCTGCTCAACTGGTAGCAAAACTAGGAAGCAGCGCAGAAATTGCTAGGGAGCTTTGTTACCGTCTTTACACTTTATGTGAACGTAAAAAGCGCGCTAACGATGCAATGGCCTATAACTCTTTAGTGCAAAGTTGGCCTGAGATTACCAGGCTTGCCTCTGAAAGTAGCGCAGTATCAATCCCTCAGCAAGACGATTTTTTCCGGAAATAAAAGATGGCCATCACAAATCATGAGCGCGTTGGTAAAGCGCTAGAGTTACTAAAAGCTGGATTAGCCCCATTTGTCGAGCGTGAATTTAAGGCTAAATACGGAACAAGTTATGGCTTTGAAATGAAAGATGCGTTATCCGATACGCGTCTTGGAGTTGGCAAAGGTGACTCTATAAATGACGTTGCAGCTTTATTGGTTGTAATGGATAGGAAATGGAGTGATGTTTTCCGTCAGGTGCTGGGTAAGACCGATCGTAGCTTGGTTAATGAAATTATCGCAGTTCGCAATAAGTGGGCGCACCAAGAAGCTTTTTCTAGTGATGATGCCTATCGTGCCCTAGACTCATCAGTAAGGTTATTAACTGCTATTTCAGCCTCTCAAGCTGATGATGTGGAGAAAATGCGAATGGAGTTGCTGCGCGTCCGTTTTGATGAGCAGGCGCGTGGTGAAAAACGTAAGACAGCAGGTATTGCCATTGAGAGTGGTGTAGCTTCTACACTTAAACCATGGCGTGAAGTGGTGATGCCTCATGATGATGTTGCTAGCGGAAGATACCAACAGGCTGAGTTTGCTGCTGATTTATGGCAAGTTCATTTGGGAGAGGGCGCCGACGAGTATTTAGATCCAGTTGAATTCTTCCGGCGCACTTATTTGACTTCAAGTTTGAAAGAAATGCTTGTTGGAGCTGTTAGAAGACTCACCACAGATGGTGGTGATCCAGTAGTCCAGCTACAAACCAATTTTGGTGGCGGGAAAACTCACTCGATGTTGGCCTTGTACCATCTTTTTTCGGGTGCCAACCCAACTGAGTTGCCTGGTATTGATCTTGTTATGCAGGAGGCTGGTGCAACAAAGATTCCTAAAGCTAAAAGAATCGTTTTAGTTGGAAATAAAATCTCTCCAAGCAATCCCTCAGTAAAGTCTGACGGTACTGTAGTTAGGACTCTTTGGGGTGAGTTGGCGTGGCAATTGGGCGGCGCTGAGGCTTATAAGCGGATCCAGGCTGATGATGAGAATGCAACAAGTCCTGGAGATGTTTTGCGTGAATTATTCAATGAGTATGGGCCTTCTATTATCCTCATTGATGAGTGGGTAGCATATGCGAGACAGCTTCACGATCAAAGTGACTTACCGGCCGGTGGGTTTGAGACACAATTTACATTTGCACAGGTTCTCACTGAATCTGCAAAGTTAGCCAAAAATACTTTGCTTGTAATTAGTCTTCCTGCGTCTGATACCTCTGGGTCACAAAATGCTCAATCTGAAGATATTGAGGTTGGCGGAACCCGTGGTCGCGAAGCTCTTGATCGTTTAAGCAATGTTGTGGGGCGTGTTGAGTCTTCTTGGAGGCCTGCGACGGCTGAAGAGGGTTTTGAAATTGTTAGGCGTCGCTTATTTAAGCCATTATCAGATCCCACTCAATTTAAAGACAGGGATGTGATTGCCAGGGCATTCTCAGATCTATATCGCAATCAACAGGCAGAGTTCCCGCCAGAGTGTCATGAGTCAGAATATGAGCAGCGTATTAAAGCAGCCTACCCAATTCATCCGGAAATCTTTGATCGACTTTATACAGATTGGTCAACATTAGTTAAGTTTCAGCGCACACGAGGCGTACTTCGTTTAATGGCCGCTGTTATTCATAGTCTATGGGAGAAGGGTGATCGCAATCCTTTGATTCTTCCTGCAAACGTTTCAATTGATGACCCACGCGTTCAATCGGAGCTAACCAGATACCTAACTGATAACTGGGTGCCGGTTATTGAAAAGGATGTTGATGGTCCTAATTCCTTGCCATTGAAAATTGATAGTGAGCTTCCAAATTTGGGCAAGGTTTCAGCTTGCCGTCGCGTTGCCAGAACTATCTATATGGGCTCAGCGCCAACTACGGCTGCTGCCCATAAAGGTATAGAAGACAGGCGCATTAAATTAGGTTGTGTGATGCCTGGAGAGTCTCCAGCTATTTTTGGCGATGCGCTTCGCCGCATGGCTGGTGCAGCCACATATCTTTACCAAGATGGCCCTCACTACTGGTATTCAACTCAACCTACCGTTACCAAGCTAGCCGAAGATCGTACGGATCAATTAAAGAGGGAACCGGAAAAGGTTGCCAACGAAATTGAACAGAGAATACGTAAAGATTTGGCGTTTGCCGGTGACTTTAGTCGTGTGCACCCAATACCGCAAGGTGGCGCTGACGTTCCAGATGATTTTGATGCAAGATTAGTGGTCTTAGGTATCGGCCATCCATACAGCAAGGAAAGTAATAGTGCCGCTGAAGTTGTTGCTAAGGCCATCCTTGAAAATAGAGGAAATGCACCACGTATTTATAGAAACAGTTTAGTTTTTTTGGCTGCAGATAAAACACGGCTGCAGGATCTAGAGGAGGCAACTCGTAAATACCTTGCTTGGGATTCAATTCTTAGGGATGAAAAACAGCTTGATCTCACCCCTTACCAGGTAACCCAGGCTGAAACCCAAAAGACTGGGGCTGAGGCAACTGTGGTTGCAAGAATTCCAGAGACATACCAGTGGCTGCTTGTTCCCATTCAGCCAAATGCCCAAGCTCCTGTTGCCTGGGAGTCAATCCGTCTTTCTGGATCGGATAAGCTTGCAGTGCGTGCTAGCAAAAAGCTGCGTACCGATGAGTTGTTATTGGCCAGTTTTGCACCTTCGCGACTCAGGATGGAGTTGGATCGTTTGCTGTGGCGCGATGGCAATCATGTTTCCGTTAAGCAGCTTGTAGAGGATTTTGCTCGATATATTTATCTCCCAAGGTTGAGGGATTCTCAAGTTCTTCTTGAATCGATTCGCGAGGGTGTCCGCTTAGTAACATGGGCAAATGATGGCTTCGCCTTGGCCGATGACTTTGATGTGACTGCCAGTCGGTATAAGGGGCTTCGCGGAGGTCAAATTATCGATTCAATTGATCCTCATGGAACCGCTTTATTAGTTAAGTCGGGCATCGCCAGTGATCAACTTGATGCCGAGCGCGTAACTCAAGTAGATGATTTTTTAGAGGGTAGTGGAGGCGATACTGGCGATCGGACTACTGACGAGGGATGGGCACTTATTCCTAAGTCTGACTCCACGAAAAAGCCAGGTAGGTTTCATGGTTCTGTAGTGTTGGACCCAACTAGAGTTGGGCGAGATGCCGGCAGGATCGCAGATGAGGTTATCGCTCATTTATCCGGCTTAATTGGCGCTGATGTAAAGGTGACCCTAGAAATTCATGCGGAAGTCCCGGATGGAGTTCCTGATGGCATTGTCAGAACTGTAACGGAAAATTGCAGGACGCTTAAATTTTCAGACCAGGGTTTTGAGAAGGATTAATACGGTTTAATTTGCGTGAACCGACGTTAATTTGGGCCTGTTACTTGAGAGAGTTTTTATGGTAAATCATTGCAGTAAAGTCTATTGATTCTGTATAAGTTTAGGAATCTAGGTTTGATTGCATTGGATAATATGCTATGTCGCTAGTTGATCCTAATATCTATGGAAAGATTCTCATGCAGCGGGTGGATACCCCTGAGGCGAAGATTGGTGTGCTTGCTATCACCCCGGAAGGAATACGCTGGTTTGGACTCTGAACACATGTTCTAGAAGAGATGGCACTCCGCTTTGGCCGCTACACTTTCTTGCTTGCGACTCAATCTGTCGCACCCTAAGCCTAGACTAATATTTTATAGAGTGGGTAGGGTAATGACAAAGCATCTTGAATCAATTAATGAAGTGCTTACATCAACTTCGCCAATACTTGGAGAGCGTTACGCAGTTCTGCATAACTGGGCCAATGACTTAAAGAGCGTAGTTCAAAATCCCGGAAACCCAAACATCAGCCTGTTAGTGGGTCGGGCGGTGATGATTGAGTGCCCCGATGTTTCTGCTTGTCAACAAGTGATTCCTAATATTGCCAAAATGGCTGAGATGCAATATTTAACATTATCGTCAGATGAAACTGTATCCTGGCTGTCCGGCGAACAAGAGGGCCTGGATTTAATTAGTGGCGATCATCCTAGCACGCCAACTTTAGCCTGTCTGCCAGTAGAGTGCTTTATCAAGGTGGATGATAAAAGTGAGAAGAATCAATTTGGCTGGGATGTGCCAAGCTTAGAGCATTTATCTAAATTGCTTGAGACTGCCAATATCAATGCGCCTCTCATAATTGTCGTAATGGGGGAGCGATACATTGACCTATCCGAACAATTGCGCTCGGCCAATGGATTTGATCGTCGCTTCATCATACCCAAAGCAAGTCCGTTGGAGCGCTATGAAGAGTTATTGGAGGATGTGGGGCGAGAGAGCTGGGATGTCTCGATTACCAAGCATCCAGAAAAAGTAGGAACTTTGCTCAATGTTGTCTTTCCAGATAAACGGCGCTTGAGTTTATTGTCGATAAGCATCAAGCGTTTGGTAGCGCGAGAGAATCGACCTGCATCTTATAAAGATTTAGTGATCTTGTCGGCAAGAGGGACGGGTGATATTGCCCAATGGCCTCATTTGAATGAAAAAAATCTCTACCGCACAGCAGTGCATGAGGCTGGGCATGCTTTAGTGGCAATGCTTGATTCGGATGGTGCCAATATCCCAGATTATGTGAGTGTTTCACCTGGAAAGGGTTTTCTGGGGGTAACCGTTGAATCTTATGGCTATTTATATCAAGAGCTTGGGTGTGATGCATATCAAAACGGCAGACATTCTGTGCGTGTTGCCTTGGGTGGAAGGGCGGCTGAAGAGCTCGTATTGGGGGTAGAGCAAATCGGTACCAGTGGATTGCGCTCTGATTTAGAAGAAATTAGTGGAAATGTACGTGGTTTTTTCGCTGTTCACGGAATTTGCGTGGACATGGAGGAGGCGCAGCATACGGGTGTCAATCTGGCGGCTGTGGTGAATAGCGAGAGCGCCTCAGAGGCTGCCCATATAGAACCCCTCATGCGTGCATATATTGAGCGTCAATACAGAAAAACGTTAGATCAAATGCGATCTAACCGGACTTTGTTAGATGATATTATTAAATTACTAATGAAAAATAGAAACATTTATCAGGATGATCTATTGGCTATGTTAAATAATTATCATAGCGGACTCGCTAATGCCCTCCAATAAAACCAGGAACTCCTTAGCTCGCCAGTGGGAGCTACTAAAGCTTTTGCCGACGCGCACTGAAGGTAAAACTGCAAAAGAGTTGGCTTTGGGGTTAATAGAAGCTGGATATGAGATCAGCAAGCGCCAAGTGGAACGAGATTTGCTAGATCTCCAGGAGTTTTTTGGTTTGGAGTGTGATGATGATCAGGTGCCCTATAAATGGCGTTGGTCATTTGATAGACCGGCGGATTTGCCATCCATTACTTTAGCCGAGGCCCTATCTCTAGTAGTTGTCGAAGATACCCTCAAACCTTTGCTGCCGCTCTCGGTTCAAAGAACGCTGCAATCAAAGTTCTCGCAAGCAAGATCACAGTTAGCGATGATGGCCAAGAAATCATCGACGGCGAGGTGGGCTGCAAAGGTTAAAACCGTACCCACTACTTTGCCATTGTTGCCCCCATCCATTGATGAAGGAATTTTGGAGTTGATTCAAAATGCGTTGTTACTGGATGAGCAAGTCCAGGCTACATACCAAGGCATGAGCGATAAGTTGATTGAACTGCGCTTACACCCTTTGGCGATGGTTACGCGTGGGGCAGTCGTGTACTTGGTGGCGACTGCGAAAGAGTATTCAGATGTTCGCCTATATGCCTTACATCGATTTAAGGCCGTAACTCGCACTTTTGAAAAGCTAAAGCCATTAAAGGGCTTTAGCTTGGATAAATATATTACCGATGGCGCATTGCAATTTGGTGAGGGCGGTGAAATCGAATTAACTGCGCTCATTTCTGATGAGATGGCGCGACTCTTGTCTGAAACTCCCATTTCAACAGATCAAATCTTAAGCTCTAAAAATAGCCGGCAGCATCTCAAGGCGACAGTCTTAGATAGTTGGCAACTGCGCTGGTGGATTTTGTCGCATGGCCCAGGCATTCAAATCTTAAAGCCGGCAGGACTCGTTAAAGAGATGGCCAGTACCTTAAGATCTGCAGCGGATCAGTACAGCGATATTAAGAAGTAAATTTTCTAAAGAGTTTCTATGCCAAGATATTTAACTAAGTCCCGCTTTAAAACTGCGCTGGAATGCCCTACCAAGCTTTTTTACACAGGAAAAACTGCTGAGTACACCAATACCTCTAGTGAAGATACCTTTTTGCAGGCCTTGGCAGAAGGCGGCTTTCAGGTAGGGGAATTAGCCAAAATTATGTATCCAGGTGGTATTGAGGTCACAGTCGATGGACATGAAGCTCAAGAGCTGGAAACCACTCGTTTACTAGCACAAGAAAATGTCACGATATTTGAAGCTGCCATTCGCTTTGAGGATTTGTTTATCCGTGTGGATGTCATTCGTAAACGGGGTAATAGAGTCGAGTTGATTGAGGTGAAAGCGAAGTCATTTGATTCAACAGATGAGCGAGGATTTCGAGGTGCTCGGGGTGGTATTGACGGCGGAATGCTGTCTTATCTACAAGATGTTGCCTTTCAGACCTATGTGTTTAAGAAGGCATTTCCAAATTTAGAAGTCGATAGCTTCCTATTGATGGCAGATAAGTCCAAGGCCTGTTCGGTAGATGGTCTCAATCAATTTTTCAAGATCAAGAAAGTCAATGGCAGATCATCTATTGAGGTTTCTGCGAAGGCTAATGCAAGCTTAGTCGGTGACCCCATTCTGACTGCTATCAACATCAATGAATATGTGAGGGAGATCTTAGAGCTTCCCATTGAGGCTTCAGGAGTGACGGGATACTTCCCTGAAGTTGTGAAGCGCTGGTCAGACGCATATGCAAAAGATCAAAAAATAGTCTCTCCAGTGGGCGCTCATTGTGGCAAGTGCGAGTTTAAAAATACCGCTTCTGAGCAAGACTTAAAGAGTGGTCTGTATGAGTGCTGGCTTGATCGCAAGGGGTTAACGCCAAAAGACTTTGAAGATGGCATGGTGCTCGATATTTGGGGTTTTAGAGGGAAAGAAAGACTTATCCAGGACGACATTTTGAAGTTTGGTGATGTTGAAAAGTCTGATCTTGGATGGAAGAGTGAGGATGAGGACTTTTCCCATGGCCTAACTACTCGTCAGCGCCAATGGATGCAAGTATCTCAATCTACTCCAGGGGGCAAAAGTTTTTATTTGAATAAAGACCTACTAGAAGAGGCAAGGTCTCAGTGGCAGTACCCCTTGCATTTCATTGATTTTGAAACGGCTAGAGTGGCTATTCCATTCTTTAAGGGTCAAAAGCCATATTCCAATATTGCATTTCAGTTTTCTCATCACGAGATGCAGCGTGACGGCACGGTAGAGCATAAGACCCAATTCCTCAGCACCACGCCAGGCGTGAAGCCAAACTACGAGTTTGTCAGAGAGCTTAAAAAGGCGGTTGGAGATGTGGGCACAGTATTTATGTGGTCGCCGCATGAGAATACGACCTTAAATGCAATATTGGATGAGTTAAATGAGGACCCATCTCCTCCTGTCGATACGGATGAGCTTAGAGCTTTTATCTTGAGCTTAACCAAGAAAAAAGAAGGTGGAAAGACTCTACACGAAGGTTCTCGGGCGATGTTTGACCTATGTGACTTGTCTAAGAGAGTATTTTTTCATCCGCTGACTAAGGGAAGTAACTCCATTAAAAAAGTACTTCCCGCAATATTGTCTTCATCAGAATTTATCCGAGAGAAGTATTCGCAGCCAATCTATGGATCAGATCAGAGAATCAAGAGTCTTAACTTCGCGAACCAGATTTGGTGGAAAGAGATTGATGGCAAGGTTCAAGACCCCTATAAGTTGCTGCCACCGGTATTTAGCGATGCCTCGGAAGATGAGTTAGCCGAATTAGAGATGGATGATGAATTCGAAATCAATTTAGGTGGCGCTGCATCAACTGCATACGCAAGATTACAGTTTGAAGAATTATCAGGAGGCGAGCGATTTTATATCGCAAACGCTCTACTTAGATATTGTGAGCTAGATACCTTGGCTATGGTGATGATTCTTGAGGGATGGTTTGCAGTTTTAAAAAAACGGATTGTTTAACTTTGAATATTGCTTCAATGGATATTCAAGTGGCTTGTTGAGTGCCTAGGTTGTGCTAATCTAAAAGCTTAGTTGATTAGTGCTTTTGCGGGCATAAGACTCTTGTGCTGGTGCGAACCAACTATTTCATAAAGGGAATATGATGATGTACTCAAAAAGAATCGCTGACGTCCTGCAGGGGCGAATAAATCGCGATTGGTTGTTACCTTCTATGCAAAGAGAATTTGTATGGAAGAGAAAAGAGAAAAGAATTGAAAAACTTTTCGATTCGATTATGCAGGGGTATCCATTTGGTTCTATTCTCGTCTGGCAAGTGACGAAAGAAGCCGTGCAAAAAATGGACTTATATGAATTCGTATGTAACTACAGCGAACAACTCCCCCACAACGTAGAGCCAGCAACCGATGGATTCAATGACTTTGGATTAATTTTAGATGGGCAACAAAGGCTGTCTGCTTTAAATATAGGCTTACGAGGCTCATATTCACATGAGCATTATGGCAAAGTCATAAGAAAGTCCCTTTGTTTAAATTTGCTCAGCACGATTCAAGATGCCGATAACACTGATGGGCTTAAATATGAGTTCGAGTTTAAATCAGAGGACGAATTACCTTCCGATGATGAAAACAATATTTGGATAAAGGTTGGGGCTGTGATGGCACCATACAATGATAAAAGCATTTCAGAAGATAGAAAAAAAGACTCTTTTAAAGACACCTATCATGACCGTATAAACCAATTCCACCCCGAAGGTGAAAGAAAGCGTGAAGCATTTAGAATACTCGATCGGCTATACACTCGGTTTTGTGAAAGTGAGATCCTGAACGTAGAGAGTGTTGAGAACACCGATGATGAGGCCGTGCTGAACATTTTTGTAAGACTAAACGATGGCGGTATGAAGCTTGAGAAGTCTGATCTATTGCTGGCATTCATGCAGTCTAACAAAGATCTTTTTTTACCTGATCATGCAAGAAAAGAGGTCCATGACTTTGTAGACTTACTCAATAAAGAAAGTCTACACAAGCCAGAGTATGACTTTAAAAAAGATGATGTATTGAAGGCATCCTTAGTTTTGTCAGATTTAGATGTTAGATACAGAATAGCTAATTTCACTAATACGAACCTCAAGGTGGTCTCTGATAAGTGGAGTGATATAAAGAATTATTTAAAACTGACGGTCGAGCTAATTTCAAGATATGGTTTTTCAAGATCCAATGTCATATCAAAAAATTCCCTCATACCCATCGCCTATTATCTCGATCATCATGAGAAAAATCGCGCTTTTGTAGAGTCTGAGGAATCGGCGGATCTTATAGAGAAAGGCCAGATAATTAGATGGTTAGTCACATCTCAATTAACAGGGTTGTTTGGTGGATCCTCTGATACCACCCTAAAATCTGCGCGAACCCACATTAAATCTGGAAAAAGTTTTTTAGAGTTGATGGACTTGCTCCAAGGGGGCAAGATAATTCGTGATGACGTGGTATCTTGGATCGATAAAGAAAGTTATAGCTCTCGTTATTCACATTTGTTGCTAATGCTTTTGACGGACTCAAAATATTGGGACGAGTGCCATCAGGATCATATTTTCCCAATCTCTAAGTTCTGCAATGAAGAGTATAAGAGGCTAGGTTTGAGTTCGGAACAAATTGTCTTCTATGAGAAGAATGCAAACTCTATTTCTAATTTGCACTTACTTAGCAGATCAGTAAATATAAAAAAGAGTGACACTGATTTTATTGACTGGAGTAATAAGCAGAATGCGCTTTTTTTAGAAGCTTCGACGATCCCGCAGGGCATTTCATATGATTTTTCTAATTTCCAGCAGTTTGTGGAAGAGAGAAAGAAGTTGATAGTGCAGAAACTGTCCGAAAAACTTCTCTAATTTTAAAGCGTCCCCAAAAAATCCGTAGCTTTGGACAATTTGATTTTTAGAGGCCCTTTAATCCCGACCCTTGCTCAAAATTTCTTATTTATTTGAAATGTTGGCCTTAAGTTGGTTATGTAGTGTGATTGTGTTTTGTTGGTATTTTTTATTGAGCTGATCTTATTTCCTGTGTTTTTAGCTTGGGTCTATTCCCTTTATTTGTCTACGATGCGTCTACGAGAGGACTAATAAGTAAAAAGGCTTTCAAGTCGATTGACCTGAAAGCCTTATAAATACTGGTTGCGGGGGCAGGATTTGAACCTACGACCTTCGGGTTATGAGCCCGACGAGCTGCCAGACTGCTCCACCCC
>NZ_NCFJ01000182.1:0-4508 GCF_002281105.1 Polynucleobacter sp. 35-46-11 | reverse complement strand
AATCAAGATTCCATTTCAGGATGCTTCGCTGATTGAAACCAATCCCTTTTTTGCGGCAAACACAGAAATCGTGCCAGAACTAGAAGCCTACATGGATGCGCTGCGCAAAGCAGGGGATTCCTGTGGCGCCAAGATTGAAGTACGGGCGCGTAATGTGCCCATCGGTCTGGGTGAACCTTTATTTGATAAGTTAGATGCTGACATCGCGCATGCCATGATGGGTATTAATGCGGTCAAAGGTGTTGAGATTGGTGCTGGCTTTGGGTCAGTAGCGCAACGCGGTAGTGAGCATGGCGACGAACTGCATCCAGATGGATTTGCAAGTAATAATTCTGGCGGCACTTTGGGTGGCATTAGTACCGGTCAAGATTTGCGTGTATCAATTGCAATCAAACCCACTTCTAGTATCTTGAGTCCAAAGGAATCAGTTGACCTAGATGGAAAGCCGATTACTGTGCAAACCAAAGGTCGTCATGATCCTTGTGTGGGTATTCGTGCAACGCCGATTGCTGAAGCGATGTTAGCTCTGGTATTGATTGATCATGCTCTACGCCATCGTGCTCAATGCGGTGATGTGAAACATGCTGTGTCGCCTGTGCCGGCTGCTCGACCTGGTTCAGTAAGCGACTAAATCCGTTTAAGAAAAAGAAAATGACACCTTCAGTGCGTTGGGCCTTCGGGTCCTTTTTCTTTTTATATTTCGCGTATGTTGGCTTAGTTTCTCCCTACGCCAGCCTCTTTTTTCTTGACCGTGGCTTTAGTGTTATTGAGATTGCAGTCTTAATGTCCATGCTACAAATTACACGAATAGTTGGGCCATTCTCCTGGGGATGGCTGTCTGACTACTTGTCCGATCGTATTGGCATTATTAGATTCTGTGCTTGCTTGGCAGCAGTCACTTTCTTATGCATCTTTTTTCTGCATAGTTACATTGCATTTTTCATTTGGATGTTTGTATTGCACACCATTCTTAGTAGCTTGATGCCACTAGGAGAGTCGGCCACAGTACATGCTTTATTTAAAGACAATTCATTTGATAAACGTTATGGCCGCTTACGTTTGTGGGGATCAATTGGTTTTATTGCAATGGTCTTAATTGCTGGCGAGTTATTTCAGCGCGAAGGTATTGAGCTCTATCCGATTGTGGGCGCGGTAGTGTTGATCTTCTTGGCATTAGTGACGTTCCGCTTGCATGAGCCTAAGATGGAACGTCGCAAGATGGTGAAGGGCGAACTCTTAATTGTTTTGTTTAATCCTGATGTGCGTTGGTTCTTGCTATCGGGCTTCTTTATGGTCTTTGCGCATGCAGCTTTGTATGTGTTCTATTCACTCTACCTAGCAGACCTGGGCTACGATAAATTCGAGATCGGTTTATTTTGGGCTCTAGGCGTTGCTGCTGAAGTGATTTTCTTTTATTTCCAGAGCAAAGTGCTCAGTCGTCTGGATGCTGAAGTTGTTTTACAGCTTGCTTTTGGCGTTGGCGTGTTTCGATTTATTTTGATTGCCTTCTTCCCATTCACTTGGGTGCTGATTTTGGCTCAGTTGATGCATGCGGCTACTTTTGGTGCTCACCATAGTGCTGCCACCAAGTTACTGCAGCGCTGGTTTACTGGCCCCTTGCAAGCCAGAGGGCAAGCTTTGATGGCAACAGTATCGTATGGTTTGGGTGGGACGCTAGGTGGTTTAGTTGCGGGTTGGCTTTGGGAGGCAACTCAGCCACGTAATGTCTTCGTGATGGCTGCTTTAGCTTGTGGCCTAGCGGGTATGGCGATTGGAAAACTGCGCCCACGCCACTACCCAGCTAGATAAACCAATCAACATTCTTTACATTGATGCGTAGTTCGGGCCACCACCACCTTCAGGGGTAATCCAAATAATATTTTGACTTGGATCTTTGATGTCACAGGTTTTGCAATGGACGCAGTTTTGTGAATTAATCTGCAGCTGTGGTTGCCCATCTTTTTCTACATACTCATATACGCCAGCAGGGCAGTAACGTTGCTCGGGACCTGCGTAAGTTTTGAGATTCAAGCTGACTGGTACCGACACATCTTTTAATGTCAGGTGAATGGGTTGATTCTCAGCATGATTGGTATTGGAAATAAATACTGATGAGAGGCGATCAAAAGTAATCTTGCCATCTGGTTTTGGATACTCGATGGGTTGATGCTGCGCTGCTGGCTCAAGGCACTCATGGTCTGCATGTTTTAAATGAATTGTCCAGGGCATATTGCCACCCAACAGCTTTTGCTCTAGACCAACCATCAGAGTTCCAAGGTAAAGTCCTTTGGACATCCATGGCTTAAAGTTGCGCGCTTGATTAAGTTCAGTATGTAGCCAACTATTTTTGAACGCGCTTGGATAGGCAGCCAACACATCAGCGGAACGATTCTCATTAAGCGCTGCAACTGCAGCTTCAGCAGCCAGCATCCCAGTCTTAATTGCAGCGTGACTGCCTTTGATGCGTGATGCATTTAAGAATCCTGCATCACAACCAATTAATGCACCCCCTGGGAATACAGTCTTAGGCAGACTATTTAAGCCGCCAGCCGTTAGTGCGCGTGCGCCATAAGCCAGACGTTTTCCACCCTCAAAAGTCTCACGGATTTTTGGATGCAGCTTATAGCGCTGGAACTCTTCAAACGGCGAGAGGTAAGGGTTCTTATAGGAGAGGCCCACTACCAAACCTACTGCAACCTTGTTATCACCCAAGTGATACAAGAATGAACCACCATAGGTGTCGCTTTCTAGTGGCCAGCCTGCAGTGTGAACTACCAGACCGGGCTTGCTCTTAGAGGGTTCTACTTCCCATAGTTCTTTAATACCAATGCCGTAACTTTGTGGGTCAGCATCTTTATCCAATGCAAACTTGCTAATGAGTTGTTTGCCTAGATGTCCGCGTGAACCTTCGGCGAATAGAGTGTACTTGGCACGTAATTCCATGCCAAGTTGAAATTGATCGGTTGGATTGCCTTCTTTATCTAAACCCATTGCACCTGTAATGACACCACAGACTGCACCTTGTTCGTTATACAGAATTTCTGCCGCAGGAAATCCTGGAAAAATTTCTACACCGAGATTCTCGGCTTGTTGGCCAAGCCAGCGAGTCACATTGGCTAAGCTGACAATATAGTTACCCTCATTCTTAAAGCAGTGGGGCAGCATCCAATTCGGAACTTGGAACGAACTTTCTTTTGTTAAAAATAAAAACTGGTCTTGAGTAACCTCAGTATCTAGTGGTGCCCCCATTTCTTTCCAGTTGGGGAATAGCTCGGTGAGCGCCTTAGGATCCATAACGGCGCCAGAAAGGATGTGCGCACCAATCTCGGAGCCTTTTTCCAAAACGCAGACACTAATTTCTTTACCTGACTCATTCGCGAGTTGTTTTGCTTTGATGGCTGCAGATAGGCCTGCTGGACCACCTCCGACGATGACTAAGTCATAGTCCATGGATTCTCTTGGTCCAAATTGTTCGAGCAATTCCTGGGCGTTCATTTCACTCTCCGACATCTCTAAAAATAGCTTGCTGAGCTCATTTTCAGCAATTTTTGGCAATTCCACCATTTTTTTATGGCTTCCTTGAACCCTTCTAGTTTAGTTCTAAGCGATGAAAGGCAGGTTGGTGCCCTTTGCCTTCGGGCTGGGATTCCCAAAGCGTTATGATTACTTTTTTACCTTTTTGGCAATATTAGGACGAATGTATGAATAAAACTTACCCATCAGCAGTAGATGCCTTACGGGATATCTTGAAGGATGGCCAGAAGCTCGCGGTTGGCGGTTTTGGTCTTTGCGGCATCCCTGAGGCTTTGATTCAGGCAGTAAAGGATCTTGGTGCGCAAAATCTGACTGCGATTGCTAATAATGCTGGCGTAGATGGCTTTGGCTTGGGCTTGCTTTTGAATTCAAGACAGGTCAAAAAGATGGTCGCATCCTATGTGGGCGAGAACAAAGAGTTTGAGCGTCAGTTTTTAGCTGGTGAGCTGGAGTTGGAATTTACCCCTCAAGGTACTTTGGCAGAAAAATTGCGCGCAGGCGGTTGCGGTATTCCTGCGTTCTATACCAAAACCGGTGTAGGTACTTTGGTTGCCGAAGGTAAAGAAGAAAAAGAATTCGATGGTGAGCGTTACATCATGGAGCGTGCAATCGTTTCAGACATTTCTCTTGTCAAAGCATGGAAGGCAGATAAGTCAGGTAACTTGATTTATCGCTACACCGCACGTAATTTCAATCCAGTAGTGGCCATGGCTGGCAAGATTACCGTTGCTGAAGTAGAAGAGATCGTAGAGAACGGTGAATTGGATCCGGATGAGATTCATACGCCAGGTATCTACGTGCATCGCTTGGTTCTCAACACCACGCCTGAGAAGCGTATTGAGCAACGCACTTTATCTGCAGCTTAATACCATCGAAGCAATATAAAAACAGTACAGAATATTTAGGAAGATTGATATGCCTTGGAATAGAGATGAAATGGCAGCACGTGCTGCTAAAGAGTTAAAGGATGGTTA
>NZ_NCFJ01000010.1:0-28217 GCF_002281105.1 Polynucleobacter sp. 35-46-11 | reverse complement strand
GGGAATGGGCTTGCTAAATGGGCTGACTGTGGCTGACTCTGCTTGATTTTGCTTGGCTCTACGGTAGGTGCGGATGTTTTTATCCTGCGGGACGGTGCGCAACTGGCTGAGATATAGGAATCCTCTGTGCTATTGGGGGTTGGCTGGGATATAGTTTAGCCAAACACCCCTCTCCCGAAAGGATTCGGTTATGCGCGATGCAGTAAAAAACCTCATTACATTAATTGGTAACGAAAAAATTACTTGGCTAGCAAAAGAGATGCAAGAACGCCTTGAGCGCCAGCATGAGGAAAATGATGCCCTGTACGACTACACAAGTGTTGGAAAAGTGCTCTATGGCAGAGCAAATGATAAAGCAGAACTTGGTGAAGAGGAAATTGGCGCAGACTGGATTTGCTTAGCCGAAGAATTTGGTGAGGATGATCTTCGGTTTGAAACCTGTGGCAATCCGCCTTATAAATTTCAAGATTACATACTTAGCCATGCCGTCAAATTAGATCCAAATGTAATCATTGGGATGGTCTACGAGCATGAAAATGAGTACTTTATTGGCGCTAGGTATATTGCCTTTAAAGATGGTGCCATTTGTAGTAGTGAAGAGAGGCTAGATACCTATAACTACAGAGTAGTCAGCGAATATGAGCTTGAAGAAGTCGCCGAAGAGCTAAAAGAAAACGAGAGTGACGACGTTTTAATGTCTTTCGATGACTATTGGAGCATTCAGGAACAACAAAGCAAAATAGCCCTGAGCGACCTTAAGGATCTACTCAAAAATAAATAGCCTTATAAGGCTGCCAGCTGTTTCTGCCCTGCAGCAATCTTCTGCCTAGCTCGCTCAGCTTTCACTGCTTCTTGGGCACGCTTGACCTGCGCTTGCATAGCCTTAATTCGCTGTTGCTCTGGCGTTGGGGTTGTGACTTCTGTGATCTTCATTTGCCGCCCACATGAAATTTTTTCATGTAGATATTTAGCGTCCAGCGTCTAGTTGCTGGACGCTTATGCTTCTATCGCTTAAAACCGCTACGCAAACTAGCGCTAGCCGTTTCAATTTGAGCATCGAGCTCGCCAGCCTCTACTGCTGACTTAATGGACTCAAGTGCTTTAACTAGCTCAGGGCCACTAGCAACTTCAACGCTTGGCTTGCCTTTTGCAAGCTCAATAGTCCAACTTCCATATTTCACAGATACACAGACTTTGCCTTGCTCCGATTGGAACCACCAAGGCTTTAATCGCTTTGGCATTTCTACCTGCTTACGTAAACCTGTTTCTTTGTCTTTAATAGTTTTGAATTTTGTCACGACAAAGGGCGTCCCATCCATTTGGCTCTTAGCTAGCTGGATCTGCTCCCACAGCTTGCTAGAAAGCTTATTCCTGCGAATCACGATTGCAGGCATATGGGTTGGTTTTTTAACTGCTACGAGTTTTAAGTTACTTAATGCGCTCATTGTTTTCTCCTTGTTTGTTAATGGGCATAGTTAGTTTGTTTTCGATCATTAAGTTTGGTCGACCTCTTTTTGCGTTTATCCATAAATCACCTCATTTTTGCCAGGAAATTTAGGGGTTTTCTTTGTGCGGACTAAATACTTTTGCGAGTTGCATGGTTACAAAGTGTGGTCGCAAGAAATGAAAGTAGTCGCGTAATGAGTTAGTTGCAAAGGGGTTACTAGGGTGGCAAATGAGTAACTCTGACTTGCGACTGCACCTGCAACTTCTCTTTTGAGATCTGCAACTGAACTCCTTGCAACGATCTTTTGATCTCTACCCCCTCAGTAACCAGCACAACAGGTAACTGGCAACTTTGCGAGAACTCAATCAATTTGAATAAGGAGAACGATATGAGAGAAATAGCGGTTAGAGGTTTTATCAATGAAAAATTCAATACAACCTTTGGCAAGGGTCTATTTAGGCGGGCTGTCTTTAATGGATCAGTGGAATTACATAACCCAAATCAGAAATATCTAGTGGATTACTTTTCTTATCTAGAGTGGGAAGCTCAAGCAAAATCGGATAAGCAAATTGAAGCAACAAGTCAATTAACAAATTCAGGCATTGCTCAAGAAGACGACATGCTCTTTTCTTGGTTAGTTCATTACGACCCATTAACAAAGTCAAAAGAGCGAGCAGATGGCTATAGCGTGTATTCCCCAAGTACACGTGAGTTATTCATAAAAATCGATGATCCCTCAAATCAAACAATTGATGAATGGACTTTAAATGTTCATAACTGCAAATCAACGGGCGCAAATAAACCTGTGTTTATTGCTGCAAACGTTGATTTAACTTAACGCATTAACTACACCCCTCAAAAAACGCCTATACACAACGATCTTGTGACATCACAGCGTCTAGTTGCTGGACGCTACGCAAACCGCATACAAGCTGGATTTGAGGGGTTATTTACAGTCTGTCGTCTAAATCCCACGATCTTCATGGGAACCACGGTTTTACAGACTAAATACATGCTTAAAAAAGCACCAAAGAAAAGTGTAGTTTTCTTTAAGTCATTGATTTTAGGAAGGTCTATTTTGCCTAAATTTCGGTCGACCTTTTTCACAAAAGAAAACACACTTAAGCATGCTTTTTATTTAAATAAGGAACAACAAAATGGCTCAAGCAAAAACTTTTACCACTGCAGAACTTGATCAAGTATTGCGTTATGTCTCAACAAAAAAATACGCTCAGCGCGATCGTGCATTAATTCTTACTAGTTTTTGGTCTGGCATGCGGGTGGGCGAAATAGCTTCGCTCAAAATGGCAGATGTGGTTAATGAAGATGGCACGATTAAAAATGAAATTCGTTTAAGCGGAGCGCAAACTAAGGGCGGCCACCCAAGAACTGTATTCATTCCAGCCAAATTACAAGCAGAACTACAAAGCTATCTAACAACACGCTTTGCACGTTTACCGCACTTACCCTTCTTTCATAGCGCCAATCGCCTAGGATTTTCAGCAAACAGTCTATGTCAGTGGTTCTTTTGGGTTTATCGCGCTGCGGGAATTTCGGGGGCTAGCAGCCATTCAGGAAGAAGATCATTTTTGACCTCCCTCGCAAACAAGGGTATTGGCGTGCGAATACTTGCCAGCTTGGCTGGACATCGCTCCATCGCAGTAACGATGAAGTATCTCGATGCAAACGATGATATGAAGAGAAACGCAGTCGAGTTAATCTAGTAAGTCTGTTTTACCAGCAATAAAGTCAGGAAACTTTTGCCTGGTCTTGCTTCCAGGTAATTTCAGTTGATCTGTAAGTCTGTTTCGCCTTGCAATCTCATACTTTAAAGATACTGAGTATTCATCTTGTAGCCACATTTTCCATGATGATTGCGCATCATCAACCTTACCAATCGCAGCCAAATAATCTTGATGGTATTTTTCACCAAAAGGCATAAAGTCATCTGCGGCAATAATTTTGCTGCCATTGGGAAATGATCTGCGCTCTACATTAGCCAATGTAAATCGGGCTTTGTATAGATATCGACCTGTTAGGCTGTTCAGCTGATTGAACCTCTTATCTCTAGCTTCAACTCTTCTTTCCGAAGTTCTGACTTTCAAGTGTGGCGCCAGTTGTAATCTATCGCCAATTTGCCAAACCTTAATATCCTCATAAAGTAGTCGATATAAAAGTACCCAGTACTCCAGCTCAATCACACGTAATCGATACCTTTTTGTGTGTAACTTAAATGGTGCATTCGCTGTTGCTGTCACATCTAAGTCTCTACCATCATGCAGCACACTCAAGACTTCTCTAACTTGCTTGAGAATAGTTTCCTTACGAATAGTTAAAGGAATTTCTAAGTAAAAAGCCTTTTCTTTAAAAGGATGTTCATTTAGATTTTCCAGGTCCAATGTAATGACCTTGCCTGGACGTTTTGCTTCGGCAAATACATTCACACCCGTTTCTTCCCACCACCGTCGGAAGTTACTGGTTTTGAGATTTCCAGCCAACTCATAAGTCTTGGCCATTTGTGCATCAACCAATGCATGCCCCGTCTCTCTTGCAAACCAAAATACGGGGCTAAGGCGCAAATACTCCCACCACCAACGATAGATAGAGTCCTCTGCATCGTTAGCCAATACCTCAGCGTCTGATCGCGTAAAGCCCCGCAGGCCCTTATAAAACCGTGATTTTGTGCTTGTCATGGGTAATTTATAACACTTTGTTTAATAAACGTCCATTTAGTGTTACGACTGTTTTAATCCTTCATATCGTGATTCACATCACCGCTCTTTAACAAATGAAGTAATTCGCAAAACCCGTGTTTCACGATTGCTGCATTGCATTCCGCAGCGCAGCATTTTTAACGCCATTTCTTATACAGGAGGACATATGGCACAAGCAATCACAACAGCAAAACTAGCATTTCAACCAACAACGGTAAATCTCGCATATGCAAATGCGCTGATTTCTCAGTTAGACGGCCTAGTCAGCCAACGCAAACAGTGGGAATCTACTGACTACAAAAAGGCAAACGAGGGCTTGTATAGCCTGTTAGCAAATTGCTTAGAAGTCTTCAAAAGCAAATTCGTTGATGCTGACGATAGCGATAAAAAGACCCTACGCAACGACCTATCTGCTCGCTTGACTGCAGAAGGGGTTCGCGTTCAGCGTAACACCACAACACTCACTATGTTCGTGCGTTTTGTGTTTGGTAGCGATCGTAAGCGTGCGCATGGTTATACCTATGTGCTCAAAGCAGCAATTTCTTACGAGATCCCCGCAGCCAATTTGCCCAACTGGATTGTTGAGCAAGGGGGCATTGAAGAAGTTCGCAAACGCATGATTGTTTCAGAAGAAGCACTACAGCGTAAAGCGGACTTAGCCGTAGCACAAGCGCAAGTCAAAGCAAGCATCGAGCAAGCAACAGTAACGCCATTAGCAAAGTTGCCAATGCCAGGTGTCAGTGGGGAATATGCATTGCTCCTAGCCAAGCCAGATCCAGACGGCATGCTATCCATCGTTGGGGCAATCTCTGACATTAATGCTGCGTTCTATAACGCTTGCTTAATCAGAATGGCCCGTAGCAAAGCAGAAGCTAACGCAGAAAGCAAAGCCTTAAGCAAAGAAGCTTCTGACTTGCTTGCAAATAGCGCTATTGCAGCAAACGAAGAACGCTTACTAAAAGCAGCCTAAGTAGCAATCAAAGGGGTGGCACTCACTGTCACCCCACTTACCAATACCAATAAGGAGTCAAGAGTGAAAACTGCAGACAAATATAAACCCACCAATCTAGGCGAAGTGATTTACCCCAATGAGGCCGTCAGAATTCGCATCCAGGCATACATGTCAGGGCAACTTGAAGGTAATTTATTGCTCTGGGGCCCAAACGGGACAGGCAAAACCAGTGTTGCAGACTTATTGCCTCAATATATCAGCGGCAGCGATGCACAAATAGACACTGACTTTGAGTCAATCCTCAAAAGAAGTGACTTAGGTGGCTACATCGCAAACTCATGCAGCGTTGCTGATCTTTGTGGGCACAAGAAATACTTCATGGTATTTCATGAATTTGACAATGTAGCGTGCAATGTCAACGAACTTTGGACTGCTATGGACAAACATTCAGATAAGTTGATGGTGATCATTACCACCAACAATCCATTGAGCGTTCATAAAAGCTTGCGTTCACGCTGCGATGAGATTTCTTTCCCAGCGTTAACTGCCCGTCAAGTATTGCCCAGAGCTCAAAAATTACTAGGGGTAGAAGGGGTCAATCTTCCTGATGCGCAAGTATTGCACTACCTGGAACAAATCGAGCACTTTGGTGACTTACGAAAATATTTCGCCAAGCTTGATGAGATTCTTTTGCTCTCACGCATGGGCGCAATTCTTCCACCAACCCCAAGCACAAGCAACAAACCACGATTCAAGTTCTTAGTCGTCTAAAACAAGTCATTAAAAGAAATACCTCTAGCGTCTATTAACTAGACGCTAGAACAACCATGAAATCAATTAATTTAATAAAGGATTTAAAAATGAAAAACTTATCAAATAAAACTATTCCTCATACATCATCCAAAGCTCAGGTAAGCAAGTTACAACGTGTACAAGACGTTTTTGCAATTGAAGTTAAAAACGCCAAGTATCGTGGCGCTACCTTTAGCGGCATCATTGAATTAGTAAACGGCTCAGACAGTATCCGTAAATTTAAAGGGGCTTACCGTGCTAACGCCAAGCTAGCTTGGTTTGGTCAACAGCTTAAAAAACGCAATCCGTTTATTAATCTTGCTGGCGCCGAAGTAACGCTATTACCTTGCTATACAGGCAACGTTGTTACTTCTTTGGGTTAAGCCAACTTCTCAGCATTCATCATAGGGGTTAGCTTGCTGTAATGACGCTCAATCATGCCAACACTGGTGCCCATTTGCCTGGCTAATGTGTGTATATCAACACCGCTAGCTAGAGTAAATGTGGCATAAGTATGGCGCAGACTATACAGCGTTCTAGCTTGACCACTGCCATCTAAACGCATATTGCTGCGAACCATTAAGTTGCGAAAGATGTTTTCCATATTGCTAATTTGTTCACCCGTTGGCAAACGAAATATCAATCTATCAACCTTAGCCTCAATCACCGCATTTAATCCCGAATACGGCAACTCTTGCCACTTCAAAATTCCTTCCAAAACCTTGATCACTCTATTCTTAGCGATTAAATAGCGTGGGCCCGTCTTGCCTGACACCCAAATCCTCAAATATTTCTTATTACCAATCCAGTGCCATTGCAAATGCTTCCAGCGCAGAGGCAATGCTTCTGTTCCATGACGAACACCTGTATTGACTAAAAACTCGATATAGAAAGAGCATAGTGTTCGCATCATGGCCGTTCTGTCGGTATAAGAACTCTTTTGCCAAGTCTCCGTATAGCTTAGTAACTCCTTTATTTCTTCGGCAGTAAAAGCAGGGCGGGGCAGGCTACGCTTGCCTTTGCTATCTAATAGCGGCACTAACTGGTTATGCCCAATATATCCACGATCTCTAGCTAGGTTGATTACACGGATATAGGCGCTGGCGTGATTACGCTTAGTGCTCGCCATGGGAATCTTGCCCATCTCGCTAATTCGCCAACTCTCAAAATCACCCAGCATCTCTACTGTGATCTTGCCAACTTCATATTGCCCAAAGAATGGAATCAAATACTTGTTAATAGCAAAGGCGTAGTCACGATAAGCGCGTTTACCAGTCTTGTTGTGGGTGGCTTGTGCCATATTGGCAATTTCATCCAAAGCTACTTGCTTAAAGGTTTTAGTGACTGCCGATAAACCTGAGCCTATTTTGATTTTGACAGCTTCGTAAATGGCGATAGCTTGGGTTTCGGCTAGAGATACATCTTCTGTAGCAGTAGAGGCTGTATGCCATTGCCCACTGGGTAACTTGAAGCGGCATTGCCATTGACGACTATTGGCTCGCTTGAAGAGGGTTAGCTCACCCCTTAACAATGAGATTGTTTTACGCGAACTCAGGGTTGTATTGACTGGAAAGAGATATCGAAAGTTTTGCAAGTTGGGCGTCTAGTTACGGGACGCCTACAAGCTTAAATTCAGATTAGGGTTTGGGCGACCGCCTAGCGATTTCCCTTTGCCCGATTATGAGTCTTGCACAACATCTGACAATTTTCTATGTTTGTGCCACCACCCTTACTCCAAGCAGATACATGATCAGCGTCCATGTCTGAAAGTGCCCAGATCTTCTTTTTATTGGCATCATGCCCCATTACACAATGGGGACAGTTCGATTCATCTTTAGATTTAGCTTCGTCTGTCTGTAAGTGATAAACAGATTTTTTAGTGGCTTCATCAAAGACTCGAACTTCTAATAGTTTTGTATCAATTGAGCCGCCTAAAATAAATTCAAAGACTCCCTTTCGGTTCTTGATGTATGAATCACCATAAAGAGTTTTTACCTTATCGGAAATATCCGCGGGGTTATAAGAAGACTTGTGATAAGTCTCATAAAGCCGGCCCCACTCAACTCCTCGCATCTCACTTTCTACATCAATAAATACTGTTGAAACCCAATCAATTACAGTATTAAAGTAAGTCGATAGCTCCTTAATATTATCGTCATTACGATGGCGACTCATATAGTCACCGATATTCCCCTTGCTTACCCAGCCCAGTGCGCACTCCAAAAACTCCTGCCTAATAACGCTGCCTTTTATGTAAGCAGCCCATTTTTGAATATTAGCGTTTTGACTATTGCTGAACTCTTCTTTTGCACGAGTAATAAATTTACCTGAGTAAACAGCGTTTAATAACTCCTGCTCATTAAGTGGAACTCCAGCGATATTAATGGTTTTAAACCACTCTTTAATTTCGCTTTCCTGCCCCTCGCATTCATAAATTAATAATTTTGTAGCTTTAATTAACTCTTTCTTATCTTGAGCCAATCCGCTAAAGTACTGCTCCATCCCATTACTGTCCTTGATTGCAAACTTATTTGTAATGAACCTACCAATGCTCGTAATACGCTGCTGCCCATCTAGTACTTCAAGCTTGTTGTCAGCAATCTTATTAAAGTAAATCAGTCCCAATGGATATCCTTTAAGCATAGATTCAATAACAGCTGCCTCTCGCCTTCCACCCTCTTCCGCATATATGTAGTTTCTTTGGTATTCAGGCTGAATAGTAAGTTTGCCAGCGAGCCCAAATAAGCCCTTACCCTCAAGCTCGTTATAAATAAAACCGTCACAGATATCGCCTGCCGTGATATCTACCCTTAGAGTTGTTTTCATATTTCCCTTTAACGGTGCCTGATAAAAATTCTTTGGTATGCAGACTGAATAACTCGCCCCTCTTTATTGATGAAGTAGTTTTTCTTTCCATCATTTCCGACTAGATTGGCGTTCTCATTTGTCTTCCCACCTGAGGAACCAGTTCGCCTACCATCTTGACGAACCTCCCAATAATCATCATATTTTTTGATGTCAGGAACTGCGTCATGGCAGCCGCGTTGCGTTGCTCCTAGAATCTCAAATTGGTCGGGGTTATATTTGTCTAAAAAACTAATCGGTACACCCATAACACCCTCGTAGTCACTTGGAATAGAGTCTGTAAAAGGCACCTCTATTGCATCGTAATTATCATAAGTGTCATACTTTTTCTTACCTTTAATTTGTTTATGACGGCTAAACTTTAAATTCTCCGCCATAGTCATTAGGGGCAGCGGCCTATGGCGACGCCCATGGTCAAGATTTGTAAACCAACATGAATTACCAAGTCGAGTAAAGTCCCCAACATACCCCATACGAGCGGCTTTTTGCCTGTCGCTTTCGTTAATTTCTGAGCCGTTAGGAACTGCAAACACCATATCGTTTCCATTTCCGGTTGCACCAAGCCAAATCTTGTCCTCTTTAATAAGGGGGAAAATTTCTTTGTAGGTAATTGCATTCATATTCCCAATTATTGAGAATTGTTTTTTATAGTCCATTAGTTGTTTGACATACTCCCGAAATAAGCTGAATGGGGGGTTAGTCACTACGATATCCGCCTGCTTAAGCAGCTCAACACATTCAGGACTACGAAAGTCCCCATCGCCGTCTAGCGGTGTCCACTCATTTGCCTTATTTGCTTTTAACTGCTCAGCAACATCCATAAGATTAAATTCGCCATCGCCATTAACATCTTGAACTTTATTAATTATGAATTTATTAGCGGTAGCCTTAGGCCGCCCTTTTGAGTTTGGCTCCTCTTCATAACCCCCAAGTAGCTCCAACTGAGTATTTGCTACAGGCGATGGTTTGTAACTTGTAGTTATGAGCTGCTTAAGACCAAGTTTTTTAAAATTGAGTACGAAATATCGAAAAAAATTGCTCTCATAAGGATCATCGCAATTACAGTAGAGAACCTTGCCTTTGAACGCCTTTGGATCGTAATCTAAATAAGCCTCAACTTCCTTTTGAATATCTACATACTGCGTATAAAACTCGTCATTTTTTGCACGCTTGGCGTTTGTAAGGCTTTTATTTGCCATATTATCTAGATCTCCATTGCTTCTTAACTTTTATTGTACTAAGCGTCTACTCTCACCATTCTATATACAGGCCTTACGCCACACGCACACACATTAACTTTGTCGTTTTAAACGACATTACTATCCCAATAGCTCACTCTATGAGCCCATCAAACTGTAATTTATCTCCATATTCACCCAGGAGATAGTCATGAAATACCTAATCACCATCTTTTTATTTGCCCAAGCAGCTTTATATGCCCAAAAGAGCTTTGCCCAAGCAGTTCCTTTTAGTGCTTCTGCCTATAACTGGGAGAACAGCCCTAATAACTTTAATAACAGCTCTTACAACTGGCAAAACAGTCCTTATAACTACAACAATAGCCCGAATAACTTCAATGCCACCAATGGGGTATACGACAATAAAGGTAATCGCCTAGCTTACGAAGTACAAGCACCTACTGGAGTTACCAATTACTTTGACAACTCGGGTAATCGTATTGGCTACACCCCATCCAAGCGATAGCGCCGTGATTTCCAGTGCAATCATCCTAAGCATCTTGGTACCGCTACAAATTTCCCTCAAGAATCCAAGAATAGAGCCTTTTATTGTCAAAGCAACAATTGATGCGGCAATTATTGCGGGCTTGCCGGCATCAAAAGCAGCCAGAAAGTATGCCCTTGTCAGCCAAACCCCTGAAACTTTAGCAATGGCATCAAGCCAAGCGCCTGAGATTGTCAGTGGGAGAAGATTATTTTTTAGGCGATATTTTTAGTTTCTAGTATTAATATTTGGGTGAGGATGGCTAAATCAGCTTTAATTACAACAACATATCAGCACACATTAATGACATTAGTTCTGATTATCTTATCGCTTATCGTAGTCATATTAAGACTTCTCTTGTGAGGCATCTATGGGTGATGTAGAGCGGCTTCACAAAATTAAATACATGATTCAGGCACGTCAATGCGTGCCGCTTGATGATTTCTTAAACGAGCTAGAAATATCCAAAGCTACATTCAAAAGAGATCTTGAATATCTTCGCAGCAGGATGAATGCTTCTATCGTGTATGACCGTTTCAAAGGTGGCTACTGTTTTGGTAGGCAAACGATTGGAGAAAAGATTGAACTACCTGGTTTATGGTTCTCGGAAAAAGAAGCTACTGCACTAGTTCTCATGCAACACCTTTTATCAGGCTTAGATAAGGGTGGCTTAATTGAACCTCACATTGCACCCCTGACTTCAATCATTGACGGGATTCTTGGACAGAGCAACACGCCAGCCAAAGAGCTACGCAAAAGACTAAAAGTATTTGGCATGGCCGCTAGAAAAAGCCCTATTGAAAACTTTGAAGAGATTGGAAGCGCCTTACTAAAGAGACAGCGACTACAAATTACTTACTACGCCCGTGGAACTGATAAAACAACTGAGCGAGAAATATCACCCCAACGTCTAATCTTTTATAGAGATAACTGGTACTTAGATGCCTACTGTCATTTAAGAAAAGATTTAAGAAGTTTTGCTCTCGATGGAATTCGCAAGGCAATCATTACCAATACCAAAGCCGATGAAATCTCAGAAAAGCAATTACATGAACACTTTGCAGAAAGTTATGGGATCTTTTCGGGCAAAGCCAATCAAAGAGCTAAGCTAAAGTTCAACGCAGAAAAAGCACGATGGGTAAGCAGCGAAACATGGCATGGGCAACAGATAGGCTCTTTTGATAAAGAAGGCAATTACCTTTTGGAGTTTGATTACAACCAAGATCCTGAGCTTGTCATGGATATATTGAAATACGGATCAGGCGTTGCGGTGTTGGCACCAGCCAGCCTACGCAAAAGAGTAAAGGAAGAGCTTGCGAAGGCACTACAGAGTTATAACGTCCAATAACTAGACGCCCGTTACTCCAAGCCCTGGAATATCTATTAATCTAAGCCCATTCAGATACAAATCTCTCTGCCTCTAGTATTTGCTGAGATGTTAATTTTTCTGACAAAATTTCTATTGATTTTTTGGCGTCAAATCCATGGTGTACTGCAACCGAAAACCATTTATATGCATCAAGCAAATTTACTACCGTACCCCAGCCATTTTCGTAACAATTAGCTAAATTGACCTGTGCAGTCGTATGCCCAAGATTTGCTGCTTTAAAAAAATTACTAAATGCTAAATTTTTATTTGGCTCTGTGCCGATACCCTCAAGGTATGCCCACCCTAAATTATTTAAGCTGCCAGAATCGCCGTGTTCGGCAGCGTATTTAATTAGTTCAAATCCTTTAAGGGGATTCAAATCAACTCCATCCCCCTTTTGATACATGAGGCCCAAATGACCCATTGCAGTAATTTGGCCCGCATCGGCCGCTTGTGAGAGATACTCAACGCTCTTTTGAATGTCTTTTTGAATTTCATTGCCCCAAAAATACTTCAATCCAATATTCAACTGAGCCTCAGGACAGCCAGCATCAGCCGCATTTTTTAAATATTCAAATGCCTTAACTTCATCTTTGGGGAGCCCGTCAAATCCAACCCCATACAGCCTACTAAGATTAAATATCGATATGCTAGACCCCATGTTTGCTGCCATTTGATAGCAATTAAATGCTTTTACTAAATCTTGGGGGAAATAAATACCTTTCTCGTACATATTGCCAAGATCGTTTATTGCATTCATATTTCCTTGCTCTGCAGACAAAATGAATAAGTCTGATGCTAGTTTTTGATCGATTTCCACCCCAATGCCATTAAGATATAGATAAGCCAACCTAGCTTGAGCATCTGGATTTCCTTCTTCAGCTGCCTCAGTTAAATAGCGCACTCCATTTTCAAGATTTTTCTCTATACCAAGTCCTTCAAGAAAAAAAGTGCCTAGGCGCTCTTTAGAAAACGTAATGCCTTTATTTGCTGCCGATTGATGCAGATCAAATGAAGTTTGATAATTAACAGGAGTAAATTCGCCAATTAGATACTGGTCTGCAAGTGCCACTTGAGCCCATGTAAACCCATGCTCAGATAAATCTTTGAGAGTTTGAATAATTCTTTCACAATCTGATTTACTCAAGCCTGGACTGAGGCTTAATATTCTTTTTCTTGCTTCAAAGTTAGATTGGGCACAAGCAATTAAGTACCAAACTATTGCAAGGGAAATATCGACTTTGCCATTTGCTCCGAGCTCTTCGTTTAGACCAAGGCAATAGGAAGACAGACCGCTTCCGCCACTGGCCGCCTTTAAATATAGTTTGGTTGCTTTTTCTACATCTCTCTCTACCCCAGCACCATTAAAGTACATAACGCCTAAGTCATGCACGGCCTTTAGATGATTTGATTTGGCGGCTTCCTCAATGTACTGGAATGCTAATTCAAAGTTTTGATCAACGCCATCTCCAGACTCATGCAATTTACCGAGACTATATGCTGCCTCAGGCTCACCTTTATCGGCCGCCTCCTTTAATTCTTTTAAATCTCTTGGTGCTATGGTGTCCATAAATCTGATTCTACTGATAAGGGTCATCTTCGCACCAAACTTATATGAAGATGGTCATTTTTAATGTTTTAATAGTCAAAATGATCTTAGCAACAAACGTTACAGGGGGTCAGAGCAAAAGTACAGCGTCACTTTTTGGGTTTAAATTTATCTATTCTCTAGCTCACTTATTGAGCCTGTGACAGCTTAATCTAAAGCCTCTACTTAGGAGGTCATATGCAAAAGCATCTAATTGGTTTTGGCTTACGCTTCATTATCCTTAGCAGTCTCATTGCCAATCAGATTGCCAATGCCTACACCACTCAAACCGTGATTGTTAATGGAAAAATATCGGTCTGTACGATTTGTGGCACAGTCGTATCTTGTTTTTGAGGTCGCCATGAAAAATTCAATCAAATTGGGGGATTTATTTTTGGTATGTGATGGCGTTCCGATTGAGCAACATGGGGCCTTGTATCGCATTGGGTTGAAGTTGGGTAAATACTATCAACATCTCCTAAAAGAGATCAAAGCAATTCGTTTACAAAAGCATTGCTTGCATGGGCAGCCCTGCTATTGGCCTAGACCAACAGATTACAGTCAATATGAATTGCCTGCGGTCTATAGAAAATGGAGATAACGTGAAGTTACTTTCAATTTTATTGGCCATAATTGTCTTACCCTGCCATGCACAAATTACTTTCTTTAGTGACTCTTCAGGACTACCACTTGGCACAGCTAATAAGGTTGGCAATACTACTTTTTATAGTGATTCAAACGGCTTGCCAATAGGTACGGCTTCTCAAGTAGGCAATACCACCTTCTTTAGCAATAGTCTTGGATTACCACTGGGGACAGCTAATACCTTGCAACCTATCCCATCTGGCTCTCAAAACTCATATAACTCACCGCCTGCGCCAGCTTTTCCAGCAGCGCCATTATTTCCATCTAGCCCTAGAGGTTGGTGAGCTTGCTGTTAGTTAGGCATCAATACAAGCGTCTAGTTACAGGACGCTTGACTATTCGTCTGATCGCTCGGCGCTAACCTCAAAACTCTCTAAAATTCCATCTCTTGTATGACTTAAATATTCAAGCTCAGCAATATGCTTTACATCATCGTAAGAAATAAAGGTGCACATGTCAGATAACCTGCCGTTAGTCATATAAGAAAAAACGGGTCTTCTAATTTCAGTAGAAAATTTTTCTTGTCTATCTAGTGGTGCAACAATATGCATCTTAATTTTGATATCAGGCTGCAATGCAACTAAGTCTGCCATTCTTAAGATGCCAGAGTAAATCGATGTAGTGTGCTCCACCTCAAATGCCCGCGCAATTGATCTTTTATTTTTAATCCAAATTACGTCGATTAAGCTAATCGTGCTTTGAGTGGCTTTATCGTATGAAAGCGGCAATGTAGTTAATAGAGTGCGCGGATCTTTTGGTTGCCATACCTTAGATACTCTAACGCGATCAGGATTTGGTAGCCAAATATCAAAACCCATCTCTTCGCCAATCTTGGCTAGCAACCCCTGAATCTTGATTGATTCCCTCACCTCTCCATCATCCGACCGTTCGTCAGCATCATCAGACGCGACTGTCACAATAAATTCTTTTGATTGGTTGCTGGGGGAAACTTCTTGGGGCGCTGAAAATTCTCCACGCCAAAGCTCCTTAACAGGCGCAAAGTAACAATATCTAGAAATTTTTCTGGCATTGCCAGTTACGCCAGTCGCTTTAATTGCATTATTCAAAGAAGCATTTGATTGAATTATCTTGGCGCCAATAGTTTGAGAGTCAAAATTTTCTACGTATGGCGACTTAAGGCACTCTAAGAGCAACTTGCGATCTTTAAGTGAAATAATAGAAAGATTTGAAAACGGATCATATGCAGCTAAAAATACAGAGATCGTATTGCCGCTTTTTCCCGTCAAGTAAATCCTCTGCGCCTCCTCCATTCCATAGAGCTCATCAATATATTGAGCTTTGGCTTTTGGATCTTGCTCAATCAAAATCTTATTAACTGCAATTCCTAATTTTCGATTTCTATGGAGCTCATTAAATAAACGCCGCCATGAGCCCTGAGCAACCATTGCCTTTGCAATAGCCTCAGTATCCTTGTTGTTGCCCTTACCGCTTCGATCAATAATTTTGATGATTTTGTCGCAATCATCGTCAGAGATAATGCCTGAATCTGACCCCAAAACCCTTTTGGACCAGAATTCGCGGAATTGGGCGCTTTGATCAACCCAAATCTTTTCCATCTCTTGATCATCATAAAGTCCATCAAACTCTGGAAAGAACGTAGAAAAATTTACTTCAGGCATCTATACCCCTTAAAACTGTAGTAAGTAATCTAACTTTAACCTAAGGGTCCCGTTACTAGACGCCAAGTAGGTTTTTTTATCTATATATGCAATAGCTAATGCTATATAAATTTTCTGACATGAGTCTCGAGCTTAAAGCGGTATAAGGCACACTAAGTTGGACCATGCATTAATTGCTAAGTTATGATCAGGGGATGAGCAAACATGAAACTCACCTTACAAGAAGATACTGGGAGTCTATCGGTGGGACCTTAGTCGAAGAGTTCCCCGCAGTTGCTCGCTCCAAAGACAATGCCCAGAGATTGCTAGATGGAGTTGTTATTTTGGGTGAAAAAACTCAAATATGCAAAGCGTATGAGGTAGACGTTAAAGATAAAGATATTGTTGTTATACAAACTAAAGCAAATAGAGTTGGAATGAATTTGCTTGGTCAGGCAGTTTTCTCGGCTGAACTCATGAAATCCCATAAACCAAAATCTATTAAAGCTGTAGCTATTTGTACTTTGGGTGATTCAGTTCTTGAGCCGCTGGCCAGTAAATTTGGCATTGAAGTCATTATCTATGAAGAAAAATCTTGAAGAGTTTATAGGCGTCTCGTAACCAGACTCCGAATAAATTACTCCATTTGGAACAGACAATAACTAATCCTCCATCTATCGAGGCTTGATGGAATTGGGCTGGCAGAGATTATTGAATTCATGCGAAAGTGGGAAGATTTCCCCAATAACAAAGGATGATATGGATTGCAATTACTTTACCGCTCGAGACTGGGCATACCTAGCTGTATCAGCAGTAACCATCTCCGGCGGGCTAGTAGCATTCTTTTGGAAACTTAGGGCCGACTCCAAAATTGCTTCCTATAGAGAAACAATTGCCTATATTGATCGTCATGCCGCCGAACTTAAAAAAGGATGGCATAAGGCCGAAAATCAAACAGCCTCAGCCGAAGAAATAAAAGCATTTCTAAATAGGCTTGAACAGCTTGCAGGACTTGTGAACAAAAAGGCCTTTGATAATGACTTAGTCTATGAATCATTTTGGTCTTATTACTACTATCCGCTTCAAGAGCCCAAAATAAAAGTTTTTCTAGAGAAGGCTCGCATTAATGATGATGCAGTTTATTCTCACTACCTAAATCTTGCCAATGAGTGGAGTAGCCGAATCTCAGAAGAAGAAACTTCGACTTCGGCTATTTAGAGCGGGCAATTACATATCCTCTGTCTATCGAGGCTTGATATGGGGAGACTTGCGAAGGGCAACTAAGAATACAACGGGCACTAGACCACTTTCCCCATGTGTGCACAGCAAATGTCTAGCCATCCATTTTTCCTAGCCTTCTCATACGGATAATGAAATCTCTCTTTAAATTCAGCGCGTTTTTGACATTGCTTAGCCATCTCTATACAACGCTCTAGAGTCCAAATTACTGGCACAGTAGATCTTCGTTTAAAGCCAACAATGTGTGCTGTACATTTAATTAGCCAGCCTCTATTAATGGCTTTTTGGTAGCTAATAGGGCTAGATCTCTCCCATTCATCTCTTGTGCGGTATTTTTTTGCTTCTGCCAAACACAAAGGAAGAGTCCAATAGCTTTCGTCTGATATCGACTGGTTGATACACCAGGTTCTAGTTGGGTAATGACTTCTAAAAGACTTAATAAAACTGCTTTGGATGTTCTGAGACAACATGAATCTCTCCTCACAATCAAATCATTTCAGTTAATCAAGGAGGCGGTATAGCGCCCCACTTGATTAATTTGATTTCAATTACTTAATAAAACGAATCTTCTCGTTAATTTTGCTCAGAATTGGGCCTTTCTTTGCATTAAAAACTTTTTTGTTTTCTTCAATCAAGTTTTTGCCTTTAGTGTCAATTGAGATAATTAAAGGACCAAATTCTTTAACGCGATTTACCCATAATGTCTCTGGCATACCCAAGTCTTTCCACTGAGCATCTTCGATCTTCTCAACCTTAGTGGCCGCCAATACAGCGCAGCCGCCTGGGAAAATGGCATGAACTGCCTTGTTCTCAACACAGCCCTCTTGCGTTTCAATGCCCATGCCACCTTTACCAACAATCAACTTCACGCCGGTTTGTTTGATAAATTCTTTTTCAAACTTCTCCATGCGCATAGAGGTTGTTGGGCCAATAGAGACCATCTCATATTCGCCATCATCTTTTTGACGAACAATTGGTCCTGCATGAAAAATCGCTCCACCTTTGAGGTCTACAGGTAATTCTCGACCCAACTCAATTAAGCGACGATGAGCAACATCACGACAAGTAACCAAAGTTCCAGTGAGATAAACCACATCCCCAATATTTAAAGCCTCTAAATCCTCATCTTTAATTGGGGTCTGCAAAACTTTTCTCATACCTTAAATCCTTCATGGGAAATGACTTCATAGGACATATCGGCGTTGATTTTGATCTTGCCGCGACGATGTGCCCAACAGCCGGTTGATACTGCTACCCCAATTGTTGATGGGTGACGAGCTGATGACTCAATATTGACACCCATGACGCTATTGGCACCAGTTAAACCTTGAGGACCTAAACCCAATTCATTTAAACCTTCGGTTAGCAATTCCTCCATCATGGCCGCATTATCATTTGAGTGTCTAGAAGTAACGGGGCGCAAAATGGCCTTCTTTGACAATCGAGCTGCGGTCTCTGCTGAAGTTGAAACTCCAACTCCTACTAATAAAGGTGGGCAGGCATTAACGCCGCGTGATGTGATGACATCAAACACAAACTCAGCAACACCTTCATAGCCTTGCCCTGGCATCAATACTTTTGCAGCGCCCGGCAATGTGCAACCACCACCAGCCATATATACGTCAACGATGCAGTAATCAGCGCCAGGAATAATTTCCCAATCCAGCCAGGGGATCTTAGATCCAGTATTGGTACCAGTATTTTTTTCTTCAAAGGTTTCTACGGCGTTATGACGTAATGGCCCTTCTTTGGTGGCGCCTTGGGTTGCATTAACCAAGATATCTTCCAACTCCCCCAACAATGGGAAATTTGACCCCGCAGATAAGAAGTACTGAATTACACCAGTATCTTGGCAGCTTGGCCGATCTAACTTGTCAGCCAATTCTTGATTCTCTCGCATGGACTCAAATACTTCCTTGGCCAAGAAATTGACTTCTTTACTTCGAAGCTCACCAAGCTTTGTAGTGACATCTGTTGGTAAACGTTTGCCAATATACGCGGTGAACTTTGATAAAACATTTGTTAAATCAGCGACTGCTGCTTCCTTATCCACTACGGATGATTGCTTATCCACGGGTAATTTCCTTTATTAATTCGCTGGGTGATTACTGAATAGTTATGTTTGCTGCCTTAACGACTTCAGAGAACTTGGATGTTTCTTCTTTAATTTGTTTGCCCATTTCGGCTTGTGAATTGCCGACTGGCTCAGCACCAATATCGAACATTTGCTTTTGGAACTCAGGTGTCTTAATGATCTTAACGATTTCAGCATTAAGTTTGGCAGTAATATCTTTTGGCGTAGCAGCAGGAGCTAGCAAACCGAACCAAGTACCAATATTAATTCCGGGCACACCAGCCTCTGCTAACGTTGGGACGCTAGGCAATGTAGATGAACGCTTTGCAGTTGTCACAGCCAGTGGGCGCAATTTATTCTCACGAATAAATGGCAACACCGGAGTAATTGTGTCAAATGACATGGTGACTTGACCGCCTAACAAATCTGTTGTCAACGGAGCGCTTCCCTTGTATGGCACATGAAGTAACTTGGTGCCAGTAATCATTTGAAATTGGGTGCCAATCATGTGCTGCGCTGTGCCGTTACCATTTGAACCATAAGACAGTTCATCTGGTTTAGCTTTGGCCGCAGCAATAACATCTTTTACAGTCTTATAAGGTGAGTTTGCGCTAACCACCATGATGTTTGGAACCAATGCCACTGTAGTAATTGGTGTGAAGTCTTTTTCAAAACTATATGGCAGAGTTTTGTAAACACTTGGGGCGATTGTGTGATGAACAGCGCCCATAAACAGGGTGTAGCCATCAGGATTGGATTTAGCAACTAAATTAGCACCCAAGGTGGCGCCAGCACCTGGCTTGTTTTCAACGATCACTGATTGGCCAAGAACTGGCCCCAACTTCTGAGCAACCGTCCTCGCCAAAACATCTGTAGTCCCACCTGGTGGAAATGGCACCACAATCGTGATTGTTTTTGATGGATATGATTGCGCTGATGCGCCAATAGCGCCACATAATAGCAATCCAGCCAAACTCGTTTTAGATATCTTTTTTAACATCCCATCTCCTCCATGAGTAGTTTCCAGAGCTGATTGCTCATTGGAATATTGGCACTATATGTTGTATGGATATTAAAAAATCATGTATAAAGTTAAAGCATAGTTAACTTTTAATTAACAATAAACAATGGCCAAAAGCATTAATCCAGGTGATTTAGGGTTCTTTTCAACGCTCATCAGCTCTGGCAGCCTTGGGGCTGCTGCCCGTGAGCTTGGAGTAACAACTGCCGCTGTTAGTAAGCATTTGGCACAAATGGAAGCTCGCCTGGGTTTGGTGCTGGTCAACAGAACCACTAGAAGAATGGGCCTCACCCATGAGGGCGAAATCTATCTTGACCATGCTAGAAGAATTTTGGGTGAAATTGATGATCTTGAGCACATGCTGTGGGGCTCAACAAAAGCTCCGCAAGGTTTATTAAGGGTCAATGCAACGCTTGGATTTGGGAGAAGTCATATTGCCCCTTTAATTGCTGAATATGTTAAAAAATTTCCGCAGGTAGATATTCAATTACAACTATCAGTAAATCCTCCACCGATTACTGATGATGCTTATGATGTTTGTTTTCGATTTGGTCACCCACCCGACTCTAGATCCATTGCTAGGCTGATAGCCCCCAACAAAAGAATACTTGTTGCATCCCCAGCTTACATTAAAGAGCATGGTGAACCAAAGTCACCCAGCGAATTAATTAAACACAACTGTATTGGCATACGCCAAGGTGATGAAGGCTATGGACTGTGGCGCTTCTCAAAAGGTAAAGGCAAGTCAAAAAAGGAATTTACCGATAGCGCAAAGGTTCGCGGTAACTTAACAACAAACGATGGTGGCATTGCCGTGAACTGGGCGCTCGATGGAAAAGGCATAGTTTTACGAGCTGAATGGGATGTCATACAACACCTTCAGTCTGGCAGACTGATACAAGTGATGAAAAATTTTGAAACTCCAGATGCTGACATCTATGCCGTATATGCCGAACGCCATAAAACATCGGTGAGAGTAAAAACATTGATTGATTTTGCTGTTACTAGCTTCAAGGGAGAGTAGTCTAATCGGCTACCAATTAATGCGTCCAATAACTAGACGCTTGTTCTATTTAGAACAGACAATTAACCATCCCCTATCTAACGAGGCTTGATGGGAATGGACGTAACCCTAAAATGCTATATAAATAACCCAAGGAGGCGGCTATCTAAATGCTTATAGTAGGTAATGGGTGCGATCTTGCCGCCTTACTAATTATTCAGTATTGCAACCGCTCAAAATTGAGGCATATCTGTTCCAATCAACAGCAGGCACTGTACCGAGAGACTGTAATTGCTGAAGCAATCGAAATATAAATGCCGCTAGCGATCCCTGTGCATCAGTCACTACAAGAGATCCTCCAAACGTATCAAACGCCCGATCGGACAACGCTAGACCACAATCAAGTGACCTAACTCCGCTGAGCGTTGCTAAATGGGAAGAAAAGTGTTCTCCTGCTAAGCCCTCAGCCCAGTCGACCTTTGATGCAACAATTCCCGCAACTATAGGAAACAATGGTTTCGGCTGATACTCTCCACCAGCATGCGGTATCGGAACGCTTGTTCTGTGAAGCACTCGGACTGAGCGAGCTTTCTCTGCAGCGTATTCAAGATATTCCTTGTTTATCGTTGGCTTAACTTCAAGAACACAGTAAACCGCTTCAGCTGGAATAAACCTGTGAGCATGCTGATCTAACAAAGTCGGTGTGTACTGATGATCGAATATGATCACATCAATTTGATCGCTTGTTGCACCATTGGAATCAATTACGATACCTTGATCGACCTCATAACGCCTAGGAAGATATTTTTTTAAAGCTTGAACGAAGTGCTGCTCATTCACTTCGCCCATTACACCATTGTGAGTGATAGATTTTCCAGACAGATCTAACTGAACCGCCAATACTTCTTGCTCTGCGATAAATGCCTCACGCAGAAAATGCTTGCCATCGATTTTTGATGAATTCTTTGCCCTGTTCATTACCAAACAATCTCTTCCCAAGTTTTCTTCCCCAGAGATTCTCGCGCTTTGGCAGCAATAGCGGCTTTCTCTGCTTTCGTGCAATCGTCCGACACGATGTTATTAGTATTAGCAGGATCAATATACTGCGCTGTTTCAATCTTATCGCGAAGGTGCTCTAGAGCCTGCCAAACATTTACTGCGATATTTCCAGCTCTCGCATACCTAAGTGAGTCAATTACCGCCATCTCTAGATAGAAAGATGAAATTGAAAGTCCATGGCGTAAACGCCATAGCTTTAATATTCTGATCTCATCTATTCGGTTGCTTCCAGTCACATACGATATGTGGGTATTAACATTTGTTTGCGTCCAAGTTGCTTTTTTATTTCGATACAAACTATGGTCGTTACCATATTGGGAATGTCGACGACCTGGCACCAAATCGATTGAGTATCCATTAACCGTAACCCCAATTGAGACATCCTGCATTCGTGCCACATATCCAACGGCTGTAACGGCGTTGTACAAACTCATATACATATCGGCAAGACTGCCGGGCGTTGTTGATGAAAGTGACAAAAAGATATCAGCATCTGTTGCAGCTGAGATACCAGTGCCCTTTGCCAACGAACCAGAATAGCTAGCATTATTTAGGTATTGATTCCCCCATTTTTCTAGTACGGGATAAATCGCGCTTCCTGCGGCATTCGCCCCGGAAACGTTCACCGCATACTTCTGGAGCAGGCTCTGAAGGTATTCATCAGCAGTCATCTTCCCTCCATGTTTGCGAGACCTAAGAATGTTTACGCGGACTATCGGGTCAGTATAACAATCCATAACTAGATACCGAAGGGCTGTTCCAAATAGAACAGACAATAAGCGATCCCCTATCTAACGAGGTTTGATGGAATGGGAGGGCATTATTACTCAACTCATAGTCGCCAAAGTAAAGACAAATTGTCGCAATGCACTATTAAAAATTAGAACTATTTAGACAATCTGGGCGTATAGTTATTTTGAGGGGGGTGGCCTATGAGACGCATTGTCGATATCTACCGTAAAGATCAAAGAGATCGGGTGCTTTGGACATACATTGTGAGCCTGGGCGGTGATGGCAGCCACCCTAGTCTTGAAGACTTCAAGGAAGAAGCATTAACACTCGCCGGCATTGATGGTCGAGGGTCCCTGGATAATCTTGACGCCTATGTTCATCTAGAGATCTTGAAATAACTATGGCTAATAGCGCACTCCATGCTATTACGATTGAAGAGCTTAGGCACTCTGATCCAAATTTTCATCGAGAATACTGCAAGCTTGTAGAGGGCATTACCAACCTCATTCGAGAAATTGCTAAAAGCCATCCCAATGAACTCGATTACACCAGTTTTATTGAATCTTATGACAGGGCAAGCAATGAGCCAGTTTTGCAGATTGTCATTGGCTCTGGGAAAAATGAAGTTTACCTACACATCTACATTCATCAAAATAAATATTTTGTAATCGGAAAATCTGGTAGCGGAAAATCTGCCAAGACCGCATCACAAGCATTAGAAATTATCGCGACATCTTTAAGCGTCCCGTAACTAGACGCCCAATAAATTTGTTCCATTTCGAACAGACAATAACTGATCCTCTAGCTAACGAGGCTTGATGGAATAGGACTGGAATCGACCAGGGCTAAAGTGCCTCAATCCTGTTGCAATCAGCTTGTCATATTTGGCTTGCTATAATTCAATTGTCACTAGGGAGTAGCCTCTCTTCTCTAAAGAAGATGGCTTACATCAACATACTTGAGCTTAGGCTTATGGTGTAAGCGGTTTAATACTTGGCAAGACTTTTGACTACAAACACTTACTTAGGCTGTGGGTGCGTTGTAGTCATTTGTTTATGTCACGGCCTAGAGGACTATCAAAAATGGATTCCCTTCTTATTTCAACTGGTGTAGTTGCCCTTGCCGAAATGGGTGACAAGACCCAACTGCTTGCTTTTATTCTTGCGGCAAGATTTAAAAAACCCATACCTATCATTCTCGGCATCCTTGCTGCCACCATAATTAATCATGGTCTAGCAGGTGCATTTGGTGCATGGATTACTTCTATGATGAATCCTGAAATCCTACGATGGATTCTTGGAGTGTCATTTATTTGTATGGCGATTTGGACTTTGATACCCGACAAGATTGAGGAAGAAGAAACTCAAGTGGCAAAGCACTTGGGAGTCTTTGGCGCTACCTTTATTACCTTCTTCTTAGCTGAAATGGGTGATAAGACTCAATTGGCCACCATCGCCTTGGCGGCTCACTACGCAGCACCATTAGCTGTAGTGGTTGGCACAACATTAGGAATGCTGATTGCGGATGTACCAGCGGTATTTGTTGGTAATAAGTTTGCGGCAAAGATTCCTATGAAGCTAGTTCACTCCATTGCCGCGGCTATATTTGCGATTATGGGTGTGCTGACATTACTTGAAGTGGATAAGTTGTTTTAAGGAGGCGTTATGACTTGGATCATTACCAAATACTTACTAACGGCAGGAATGGTGGTATTCATTTCAGAAGTAGCCAAGCGCAGCGATAAGTTGGGAAGCTTTATTGCGGCATTACCGCTCATGACCATACTTACGCTGATATGGCTATATGTAGAAAATCAAACGGAAGAAAAGATTGCTAGTCACGCTTATTACACCTTTTGGTATGTGATTCCAACGCTGCCTATGTTTCTATTATTTCCATACCTACTTCCAAAGCTAGGATTTTGGATAACGATGGGTGTGTGTGTAGTGGCAACAGTCATCTGCTTTGGCTTGTTTGCCTTAATAATGAAGAGCTTTGGCATTGGATTGCTATGATTCAAGCCCTGTTTGCCTCTAATCATTGAATCCATGTACACAGAACCGTCACATATTTGTCATACAGTGACATTTTTGCTTTAAATATTTGATCTAATGCGCCTGTTCATAATTAGCACCCTACTGCTAGCCATACTGCCTAATATTGCTTTTGCACAAAAGGCTGGGTCAGGCGCAGACCAAATAGAGACATTTGCCGAACCCATTGCTGGCCTACCCACGGAGGGAAGCATTTGGGGTATGCCCGTAAACCTACATGGTCAGACCACATACATCAATCAGAGATACAACAACTTCACTTCATCCTACTCTGGGCAAAACAGTCTAGATTCGTTGAAGTCGATGAGCTACACATGGTCTGGCACTTTATTTTTTGGTGCTCGCATCGCCCCAAATACAGATGTGTATTTCAATCCTGAGGTTGTATCTGGAGTTCCATTCTCCGACTTAGCAGGCTTGGGTGGCTTCACCAACGGCGAAGCTACAAAAGCAAATGGCGCTCAGGCTAAGTTTTACTCTGCCCGTGCTTTTGTGCGTCAAACGATTAATCAAGAGGGCGAAAAGGTTGTTCTTGAAAATGAAGCCAATCAAATCACTCAAACTGTCAGCAGCAATCGAGTGGTTCTAACAGGTGGTCAGTTCTCCACACTTGATATTTTCGATGACAGTCGATACGCAAAAGACCCGCGAGTTCAATTTATGAACTGGGGCAATATGACTTACCTAGCTTATGACTATGCAGCTGATGCGAGGGGCTACAGTTGGGGTTTAGCTGGCGAATGGTATCTTGGCAACTGGGTAATGCGTGCTTCAAGAATGCTAGCTCCAAAGACACCCAATGGACGTGACTTAAATTGGCAAATATTCAATGCCTATGGTGATCAAATTGAAGTTGAGCGTCAGCACAATATCGGTGAACTGCCTGGTAAGGTCAGCGTCTTAGGCTATCGCAACCGTATGATATTGGCACGCTTTCAAGAATGCTCAGGGTACACAAGCTATTAATAATGTCAGAAGCAGCAATCAAATTAAGACAGGTATTGGTATTAATGCCGAACAAGCTCTGACAAAAAATTTAGGAATCTATGGTCGTGCATTTACCTCCGATGGTCATACCGAGACAATGTCCTTTACGGAAGCTGATAACTCCATTTCAGTTGGTCTAGGCATGAATGGCACAAGTTGGAAGCGGCCTGATGATACTGTCGGCATCTCAATGATGCAAAATGGATTATCTAGTTATCGTCGTGCCTATCTTCAAGCAGGCGGTATTTCTTATTTCATTGGTGATTATGCAAGTCGTAGTCAAACTATCTCTTATAACCCTGAGAGAATCGGAGAGGTTTACTACAACGCTACAGTGATTAAAAATGTGCTTGCAGGATTGAACTTTCAACACATCATCAATCCAGCTTACAACTCTGCTCGTGGTCCTGTAAACATCCTGTCTTTTAGGATTCATGCTGAGTTTTAGGAATCTCGCATCTTGGCTGTCAGTAAATATTTGGCGTCCTGTAACTAGACGCTGAATGAATTTGTTCCATTTAGAACAGACAATTAAACATCCTCTATCTATCTAACCCCGTAGAATCAAGGCATGAGAACGGAAGATATTGGGACCATTTGCCCAGCCTGCGGTAAAGCCAATGACTGTCAAATTGCTAGCGATAAGAAGTGCTGGTGCTTTGATGTGGCAGTTGATAAGCTCAAACTTGAACAAGCACTTAAAGACAAATCAAAAGATCAATGCTTGTGTAAGGGTTGTTTGAAGAAGTTAAGTGTCTAGTTATTGGACGCCTAATCAAATGCATCAATCAAAGGTGCTCTCAATATGCCTGCGCGCCACTCCTATAGATTCAGATAACGAAACTCCGAAGCTTGCGCAAAACTGTTTTAACTCTTCATCCTTCTCATCAAATACACCATTCTCGTAACTTCTATGCAGCCGTATAAATACTTGAGCAACACGATAGTTTTTGTCGCTCTCTTTTATGTTTATTAATAAATTAGCAGCAAGATGATGTGCTGATAAATCTTCAGAGCATATCCCTTGATAAATCAGCGGGTATTTTGCCTTCAGCCCAATAAGCCATGACTCCAAGGCTACAAAATTCCTTGTTGAGGATACTGTCCACCAATCCAATATTCGTTGAGATTGTCTAGCATTTAAATTTAATAAGGTAGATATTGCCACCAACCAAGATGAGTTATTTAAAAAACGCATCTGCTTTTCTTCGCTCATATTTTTTGAGAATAGCTTAATAAGCCTATCCATTGGCGGCAAGCTAGTGCTTGAATTTGTGATTGGCATTGCAATTGGATAGTCGATAAATTTATCGAGATACATTGCTCCATTTGTTCCAGCCCCATAGAAGGCTTCAACTGCCTGCTTAATTTGGTTCCTGTTCCAAAGCAGAAGAAAAATAACCCCCTCTATATCAAATAGATGTTTTAGTCTTTCTAATAGACGAATGGCATAAGCAGGGGAGCATCTATCTAACTCATCAACGATAACAACAACCTTTTGACCTTTAGCTTTCTTGACATGATCAGCCAGTAATTTTTTAAGATGTTCGAGGACTTTTTCTCTTTCAGCTAATTCATCTAATTTCGCACGAATCAATTCTTCAGCCTCATCCTTTAAGATGTCCGCTGCAGTATCAATAACTTCTTTATCAACACCAACAAAATTTCCAGCAGTTTTGGCAACAGCTTTTATTAGATTTGGCACCGCCCTTGCAATCAAAGGGGCTGCTGAGTCAAAAAAACTTTTTCTTTGAGCATCATCTAAGCCTGCGCCCATGGAAGAAATCAAAGTTAATGCAGGATCATCAATCCAATCAGCCTGAAACGCATCAATCCAAATCGAACCAAACTCACTTTTTGAATCTATTAGTGTTTTAAGATTTTGACCAAACCATGTTTTGCCAATACCCCACTCGCCATCAATTGCCACAACGCCTTTAGGTAGCTGTTGCAATAGCTTGTAAACACTCTCTCCAAGTTTTTGTCTATCTAATGCATCTTCGGTAAACGCTTTGGGAGCAATATTAGACATGGTGATTCCTTGGTATTAAATTCACAAATTGATTGATGATTTGGCTTGCTTTTTGAATGTAACAGATTGCCAACTCAACGCTGTCGATGCCAATTTTGGGAAATTTGAAACCGCTGCGAGCCAATAGATTCGGTGCTTAGCGGGCAGTGAGTCTTGCTGTGCTTAGACCCAATGTGCAGAACTGTTTTAGTCCTCTATCCTACGTTTTCAATCCTCTGCTCTACCGACTGAGCTACCAGGCCAAGACTGAGGATTATAAATGAAACTGCTGAGGAGCTTTAAAAATGCGCCTACTGTGGCCAA
>NZ_NCFJ01000009.1:0-26161 GCF_002281105.1 Polynucleobacter sp. 35-46-11 | reverse complement strand
TGTTTCTGTCGTCGTATCTAGCGATTCCGTTCATTTTTAATTCCCAGCATTAGTTATATATTTTTTAATAAAATTAATGTACAACACATTTTGTTATTACTGCAACATATTGTTACTTCAACATTTGCACAATGTGTAACCACTAATCCGCTAAACTGTTGATATTGCATAACTTTTAAGATGCACATAACTATTGGGCTTGCTGTTCGTACTAGCACAAAAGTTACACACTGGTATATTGGAGAACGTAAGTGCTTGTTTTAAAACATAAAAAAACTTACGTTGTTATTGAGTGGGAATAGGCGACTTCAGTCCGCCTTTACCCATGACCATGCTTGAGTTACGAGAAACTTCCCTCGCAATACTGGCAAATACCGATGTGCAATCCAAGGTTAGTCAGTTGCTTAAATTGTTCGATGACTATCAGGTTGAACAAATCGTATTACATATTCCTAGCAGTCTAGCCAGTCAAGATATTCAACTTCCTGGACGACCTACTAAGCCCGATTTAGTGGCGCCGAAGTTTGTTCCTAAAAGAAAAATGGATACGGTTGAGGGGAGAGCTATTCTTTGGCACTCCTTGGCACATATCGAATTTAATGCCATGAATCTTGCTTTAGATGCCATTTGGCGTTTTCCGAATATGCCTAAGGCTTATTACGAAGACTGGCTCAGAGTGGCAAAAGAAGAGGCCTACCATTTCAGTTTGATCAACGCCCATTTGCAGTCCTTTGGATTTTGTTATGGCGATTTCCCAGCCCACAATAGCTTGTGGGAGATGGTTGAGAGAACTACTGATTCAGTCATTGCCCGAATGGCCCTAGTCCCCCGAACAATGGAAGCAAGAGGTCTTGATGCGGTTCCGGAGATTCGGGATCGATTCAAGCAGATCAAAGATGATCGCGCTGTTGAAATTCTAGAAATCATTCTCCATGATGAGATTGGCCATGTCCTTGTTGGTAATCGCTGGTTTAATTTCTTGTGCGTCAATGACAACTTATCCCCGATTGCGACTTATCGAGACTTGGCTGAAAAATACCGTGCGCCCACCTTGAGGGGGCCGTTTAATTTTGATGCCCGTGAGCAAGCTGGCTTTACTTCTGAGGAATTAGAGTTGCTGGAATCTCTTAGTGAGAAACGGATGCAAGCGGCATGAAGATTCTGAGTCTCATTCCGCCGATGACGCAGCTCAATACGCCGTATCCATCGACCGCCTATCTCACTGGCTTTCTACGATCACGTGGTTTTGATGCTGTTCAAGAGGACTTAGCATTAGCCTTGGTTCTAGGTTTCTTTACTCAGAAGGGTTTATTAGAGGTTAAAGACCAAGCCTTAAAACTCCCTGAAGAAAATCGCAGTGCAAGCATCAACTTCTTCCTGGATTACTTTGCGGATTACCAGAGCACTATCACTTTAGCCATTGCTTTTTTACAAGGCCGCGATAGTACCCTTGCCCATCGCATCAACAGTCGTACTTTATTGCCTGAAGGTCCACGATTTGCATCTCTTGATGCCTATGATGAGGAAGAGGGTGGCGATTCATTGGCATGGGCATTTGGCGCACTGGGCTCTCAGGATCGGGCGCGTCATTTGGCTACTCTGTATCTCAATGATTTATCCGATGTTCTGCGTGATGCAGTAGATGAGCGCTTTGAGTTTGTTCGCTATGCAGAATCTTTGGCAGGCAGTCAGCCTACGTTTACGCCTTTAGCAGATGCTTTGGCAGCAAGCCCCACATTAATGGATTTACATTTACAAGGCCTAACAAAGTCTTCCATTGAAAAGCATCAACCTAGCTTGGTATTGCTTTCAGTACCATTCCCGGGGGCAATGTACGCCGCATTACGAATTGCCCAAACCATCAAGCAACATTACCCCCACATCAAGATTGGCCTTGGTGGTGGCTACGTGAATACGGAGTTGCGTGAGCTCACGGATCCACGCATATTTGATTTTGTAGACTACATCACCCTAGATTCCGGTGAGCGACCCTTGCTTGCTCTGTTGGAGCACTTAAATGGTAAGTGCTCCGCCGAAAGACTAGTGCGAACATTTATCCGCACCAGTAGTAATGAGGTTCGTTACATCAATTGGCAGGAACCAGATATTCCGTTTGAGGATGTCGGAACCGCCACTTGGGATGGGTTGCCACTGAATTCCTATTTATCGCTACTGGACATGCTTAACCCCATGCATCGCTTATGGAGTGATGGGCGCTGGAATAAGCTCACGGTTGCTCATGGATGCTATTGGAAAAAGTGCAGTTTTTGTGATGTCAGCTTGGATTATATTTCTCGTTATGAAACTGCTTCAGCAAGCCTCTTGGTTGATCGTATTGAGGCAATCGTTGCTGAGACTGGGCAGAGTGGATTTCACTTTGTAGATGAGGCAGCACCCCCAAAAATATTGAAAGCCCTTGCCGAAGAATTAATACGTCGTAAGGTAGTGATTTCATGGTGGGGGAATATTCGTTTTGAAAAGACGTTCACGCCTGAGCTCTGTGAGTTGTTAGCACAAAGCGGTTGCATTGCCATGTCCGGCGGGCTAGAAGTAGCTTCCGATAGACTCCTTGATCTCATGAAAAAAGGTGTTTCAGTTGATCAGGTTGCTAAAGTAACCAAAGGATTCTCGGATGCAGGAATCCTGGTGCACGCTTATCTCATGTACGGTTTCCCAACGCAAACGGTTCAAGAGACTGTCGACTCACTCGAATACGTTCGCCAACTTTTTGAAAATGGCTGCATTCAGAGCGGCTTCTTCCATCGATTTACGTGCACAATACATTCTCCGGTAGGGCTTGATCCGGAGGCTTATGGAATTGAGTTGCTGCCATTGCCCCCCATCAGCTTTGCTAAGAATGATGTTGGCTTTATAGACCCCACGGGGGTGGATCATGATCTTCTTGGTCTTGGTCTCAAAAAGGCGATCTACAACTTTATGCATGGCGTAGGCTTTGAGGAGGATGCCGACAAGTGGTTTGATGTGTCAGGTATTCCAAAAACCTCGGTAGGGCGCAATAAAATAGCAAAAGCACTCAAGCATCAATAAACATACATATACTTGATTCATCCAACCCCTCTCATTGAATCACTATGGGTAGCAATATGAATTTATCTCGTCGCACTTTTATCATGTTAGCCGCCTTAGCTCCAGTTGCTTGTGGTGGACTTTCTTATGAGCGCGGTATTCCAGTTGCTCAGCCAAAGCCACTGCCAGTAGTTCGCCCTCCACAAATTGGACAAGAGTGGACCTACATCAAGAAAAATATCTTTGATGGAAAAACTTTAGATGTGATTGCTGAGCGTGTTTCTAATATTGGGTCAACTATTGTGATTGATCGCATGACTGCTGATGGGGCTCGCTTGCCTAGTGAAATTCAGACTTCGTGGGGAATGGTTTCCACAGATACGCAGTGGTCGCGCTTGTTGAACTTCAGCCCATCTTTGCCGCTTTGGCCTGAGCAGCTATCTACTACCTGGGCAAAACAGTTTAATACCAAGTACAACATTGCTGGTTACTCAGACTCACGAATGAACTGGCAGGAATATATGAGTGTGCAAGGCTGGGAAAAAATTACCGTTCCTGCAGGAGAGTTTGTAGCGCTGCGTTTTCAGACTTTAATTAATTATGAGAGTGATGATCCCAACAAGGTTGATTGCATTCGCAAAGAAACAGTTTGGTTTGCTCCGCAGATTGGTCGCTGGGTTGCGCGTGAAACATCTGGCTCTTATCAAATTCAGGGGCAAATTGGCGCAGTGATTTTAGAGGGTAGCTATCAATGGCAACTCAGCGCCTACAAATAAACGCAATGCGAAGACTGCTAGTATTGCTGGCGCCAGCTTTATTGGTGGCATGTATATCTGGTCAGCCTTACCCAACTTCCACGCCTTTACCTCAACCCACTAACCCTCCGAAGGTGAGGGCGCCACAAGTAGGGCAGCAGTGGGTCTACAACGTGCGTAATGTCTTCAACCAAGAGTTGGTGGATATTGTTACTGAGAGGGTGGTTTCTGTTGGACCCCAGATTCGCATTGAGCGAAGTGGGCTAAAAGCAGGGCCGCTCCCCGATGAAATCCAGCAGCCTTGGGGTTATGTCTTGCAGGATCCCCATTGGAACCCCCCTCAAAAGTTTTTGAAGTCGATCCCCTTATGGCCGGAGCAACTCGTCCCAGGATGGTCTAGTTTCTATCGCGATCGCTATCAAGTGGTCGGCTATCCCGACAACGACTATTACTGGGGATTAAATGTAACGGCGCTTCAGTGGGAGGGTGTCGGCGTGCCCGCCGGGCAATTTCCGGTCTTGAAGTATCAAAATGAGGCGCCATTCTTCTCCAGCAATGACTTCTCTCGGATAGCTAACTATCGTCAAGAAGATGTTTGGTTTTCCCCAGAAATCGGTCGTTGGGTTATCAGACGTGGCTATGGACGCTATCTATGGGCTGGTATGTTTTGGAGCAATGCCCTTTGGGAAGACTACTTAGAGTGGGAGCTTGTGTCCTGGAAGTAAGTAAAGCGCTTAAAATCAGTACATAGCTATGTATACCGTAAAAGAACTCTTTCCAACCCTTCAGGGTGAAGGCGCCCACGCTGGTCGTGCGGCTGTATTTTGTCGCTTTGCCGGCTGCAATCTCTGGAGCGGTCGCGAAGAAGATCGCGCTACTGCAGTTTGCCAATTTTGCGATACCGACTTTGTCGGAATTGATGGCGTAGGTGGCGGTAAGTTTGAAACCGCCTCCCTGTTGGCGGACACCATCGAGGAGGTCTGGAACAGTACCTCAGCGGGACCACAACAGCGTTATGTCGTTTTTACTGGTGGCGAGCCACTGCTGCAACTCGATACCAACTTAATTGATGCTTTACACGCCAAAGGCTTTGCTGTTGCCATTGAGACCAACGGAACTATCAAGGTTCCTAAGGGTGTTGATTGGATATGTGTGAGCCCTAAGACTGGTTCTGAGTTGGTGGTATTGCAGGCTGATGAGATTAAGGTAGTGATTCCTCAGCAAGGCCATAGTTCCCTTGAGAATTTATTGGCCCGATTTGAGAAGATGGATTATCGCAATCGCTTCTTGCAGGCCATGGATGGTCCAAACCTAGAAGAAAACCTCGCATTAGCAGTACGCCTATGTCAAAAGCGACCTTTATGGCGTTTGAGTGTTCAGACCCATAAAATGATCGGTATTCGATAGTAGCTCCACCAAGCGATATTTAAGTATTTAGAAAAGTAATCATGACCACTAAGCAAGAAGCTATCTTCATTACCCGTCGACTTGAGTTTGATTCAGGACATCGCATTCCGAACCATGATGGGCAGTGCCGTCATCTACATGGTCATCGTTATGCAATTGAAGTCACGCTCACTGGTGTCATTGCTGACCATCCGGGTAAAGCAGATGATGGCATGGTCTTAGATTTTGGGGATATTAAGCGCCTTACTAATCAATACGTAGTGGAGCCTTGGGACCATGCATTTTTAGTGGCCAAAGAAGATGCTGGATTAGTGGATTATTTAAATTCCATTCCGAATCACAAGACGGTAGTCATGGAGCATGTTCCTACTGTTGAGAACTTAGCTAGCGCCGCCTTCAGAGTATTGCAACCTATTTTTGAAAAAGCCTTCGATGGTCGACTCAAGCTGGCATCTATTCGTCTTTATGAAACCCCCAATTGTTGGGCTGACGTTTCTCACTCTTAAGAAGCGATATGCAAGCAGAGCTTGATCGCCAATTTATGCAGCAAGCTTTGGATCAAGCCAAGCTCGCTGCAGTCGCCGGCGAAGTGCCGGTCGGCGCAGTATTGGTGCGAGATGGTCAAGTTATCTCAACTGGTTTTAATCGGCCAATTAGCAACAGTGACCCTAGCGCCCATGCTGAGATGATGGCCTTGCGCGTTGCCGCTTCAAATGAATCTAACTATCGATTACCCGGTACTACTCTCTATGTCACGCTTGAGCCCTGCACCATGTGTGCTGGAGCGATGCTTCATGCTCGGGTTGATCGTGTTGTATTTGGTGCCGCGGATCCTAAAACGGGTGCTGCAGGCAGTGTACTCAATGTATTCTCAGAAAAGCAGATTAACCACCAGACCCAAGTTGAAGGTGGCATCATGAGCGAAGAGTGCGGTCAGGTACTGCGCAATTTTTTTAAGGAGCGGCGTTGAAGCAAATTCATTTGATTGCTCCTTCAGGAGCTAGTCTAGATCCTCGCAGTCCATTGGCTGGAATCGAGTGGCTCAAACAGCAAGGCATCGAGGTTCTCAATATTGCTTGTGTAAACCGAATCGAGCAACGTTTTGCTGGCTCTGATGCTGAGCGTTTGGCTGAAATGAATCAACTTGCTGAGCTCTCCCCCGAGATTGCTGTTGTGGCAATGCGCGGTGGCTATGGATTACTTCGCCTACTTCCAGATATTGAGTGGGATGCGATTGCCAGCGCTATTAAAGACGGCCTACAGATTTGTGGACATAGTGATTTCACAGTCTTCCAGTTGGGTTTGTTGGCAAAAACTGGTGCGGTCACTTTGGCAGGCCCCATGCTGAATTTTGATTTTGCTTGTCAGGGTGAACAGGGTGACAGCGCTATTCCCAATGCATTCATGTGGACGCATTTTCAAAAAGCCATAAACGAACGTAAATTAGATTGCACTATTGAGGCCAATCAAGCCTTCTTAAAAAAGTCTGCCGCAGGCCAAGTATCGGGAATGCTTTGGGGTGGAAACTTAACGGTACTTGCAGGTCTAGTTGGCACACCTTACTTGCCAAGTAAACAGCAAACTCAAGGCGGGATTTTGTTTCTAGAGGATGTGAATGAACATCCTTATCGGATTGAGCGGATGTTGATGCAATTATTAGATGCTGGCATATTGAGTAATCAAAGCGCTATCCTCTTGGGCGGATTCTCAGCCTATCGCCTGTATGACAATGATCGTGGTTACACACTAGAAAGCGCGATCGAGGCTATTGGCAAGCGCCTTCCTGACTGTATTCCCATCTTGACCGGCTTGCCCTTTGGGCACCAAGCCGAGAAGATGACTTTGCCAGTGGGTGCGCAAGCGCACGTTGAACATAGTGTCTCAGGATTTACTATTCAGTCTCAGTGGTAGTAAACCTCACCATGAATGAATTCCCTTTGCGAGTATTGGCATTTCTAACTAGCATATTGATTGCGAGCGCTGCAATGGCAACCGAAGAACCAAAATATACTCTTCTCGAGAAATCAGAACCATTTGAATTGCGTGCCTATGCACCCCTCATTGTGGCAGAGGTCAAAGTAGACGGTGATTTAGATGCTGCCTCTAGTCAAGGATTTCGCTTAATTGCCGCCTATATCTTTGGAAAAAATCAGGTATCTGAAAAAATTGCGATGACCACACCTGTCGGCATTGAATCCAGTGATCAAAATGAGGGTGCAAAGATTGCGATGACTGCCCCCGTAGGAATTGAGAGCAGCAAGTCCCCCGACAATGCAGGCAATCAATGGATGGTGTCGTTTGTGATGCCTGCGGAGTACACCTTAGCTAGCCTGCCAAAACCCTTAGATCCAAAAGTCAAAATAAGAGAAGTACCTGCAGAGAAAAGAGCGGTAATTACCTTTTCAGGGTTTTACAACGAAGAGAAGGTGCAAGAAAAAACTCAGGCATTGCGGGATTGGATCAAGCTGAAGAATTTAAAGCCAACTGGTGAACCTCAGTTTGCTCGCTATAACCCACCCTGGACTCTGCCTTTCATGCGTCGTAACGAAGTGATGATTCAAGTGCAGGATTAAGGTCCTGGATTAAGCCTCAAAACCCTTTAATACAAACCTGGCACCACCATCTTGCCCTAGCGCTTTCACAAGAATAGGCAGACTTTCATTTAATTGCTTTTCTAAAGTCCAGGGTGGGTTGATGATGAACATGCCGCTAGCCTGAAGCCGACGCTCTTTAGGGGCATTCTCAACCCGCAGCTCAATATGTAACCAAGAGCGTTTATGGGCTGCCGCAATCTTTTTCAGATGATCAGGTAGACCTGCTGATTCTCTTCGGGAAAGGCATGGGTACCAGATTGCATAGCATCCGGTGGCGAAACGATGTAGCGCTTCCTCCATCGTAGTTTCGAGATAACGATAGTCCTGCTTATCTTCGTAAGAGGGATCAATTAAAACAAGTCCACGCCTACTAGGTGGTGGCATCAAGCCCTTTAGTCTTGCAAAGCTATCCTCTGCATAGATGTCAATTTGCTTTGCTTGCTTGAGCTCGCTGATGTTGTGGCGCAAGATATCAATCTCTTTCGGGTGCAACTCAAAGAGTTTCAGACGGTCTTGCGTTCTGAGTAATCGAGCCAAAATAAATGGTGAGCCAGGATAGATCGTAATCTCATCGACAGCATTCTCTGCCTGAATGTACTCGAGAAAATTGGAAATGCCAGGGCTTACGGAGTTAGTCTGCGCAAATTTAGCCAAACGGTGAATGCCTTGATCTGCCTCATTGCTGATTGTTGCAAAGCCATCAATCAGACTGTAGATGCCAGCACCTGCATGGGTATCGACAATAGTCAGAGCCCCCGGTTTTTCTTGGAGATACTCCACCAAATGAATCATTACGAGATGTTTCAAAATATCGGCATGACTACCTGCATGGAAAGCATGGCGATAGCTAAACATCTTTATATAGCCCTCGGTTTTTGCGCTTTAATAAATAAAGCTAAGGTAATGCTGATTAATGCCACACAAGCATACTGTAAGGATTGATTGAGGGTTGAGTCTAGGGTTTGTGTGAGCAGTACGTAGATGGTTGCGAGACCACCGAGGGCAAGTAAGCGCGGCCCAATCTTATTGGCGACTAGTTGCGCTTCCGGAATAAGTCTAGCTAATCCTGCTCCAAGCATTCCAGACCATAGGCCAATAGCGCAACCTACTAGAACATCGGTGAGCCAGTGAGCACCAAGTGCATTTCGAGAGATGCCGGCAAAGCCAGCGATGATGAAGATCCACCATAAAGAGCTTCTTTTATCTCGATCACTAGCAAAGTAGATTCCAGAAGCCACAGCAAAAGCAGTGAGCGTATGTCCAGAGGGCATGGCTCTGTGCAACAAAGGCTCACCAATTCGGTAAAAATCCTCTAAAGAAAGCACTCCAGCGGGTCGCGGTAAATTCAAAAATGGTTTAATGATTTGACTGACGGCACCACCAATCAGAGATGCCAATAGTCCAGCACAGAGTAATCGAGGTGCTAACAGTAAGAGTGGAAAGCATAGAGCAAAGCTGCCCCAGCCATTGCCAATCAAGGTAAGCCAAGTCCATAGGGTGTCAGGAAAAATCTGCGTATAACGATTGATGAATAAAAACGTTGGCGTCTGTAATTCACCAAAGTAAATGGTGATTGCTAAACCCAGGGGCAGCAGTGGAACACACCAAACCCAAATTGATGCAATTGTTAAAGTCGATTTACGCTGCTCAGTCATGCCAATTAACGTACTTGCCCTTGATCGACTTCATTGAGTTGATGCACCATCTTCTCTAATACTTGAGGGACGGTAATGGCTTGCATACAGACATTGTCATGGCAAGGTGTCTTGCGATGATTGGCTGCGCTGACACACGGGGAGCATGCTAGATTAGCGGTAATCGAAATTGATTTACCAACAGAACCATAGAGTGCCGGGGTTTCTGGCCCGAACAGGACGACTGTGCGCAGCGGAGTAACAGCAGAAAAATGACCAGGCCCGGAATCGTTGGTCACCATCACATCAGATAGCGTGTAGAGCGGCGGCAATTCTGCGAAGCTTACTTGGCCTGCAAAGTTCAACGCATTTTTGACATTGGCAACTGAGCGTACTTTTTCAACATACTCAAATTCAGCTGGGGAGCCGGTGATCAGAATGAGATCATTTGGATACAGCTGGCTCAATCCTTGAATGAGTTCGGAGAAGCGTTGCTGTGCCCAGCGCCTTTGCGGCAATAAGTCGCTTGCATTGGGATTTACCAAAATGAGGCGTTGCTTACCTTGCTTAAATTGAATGCCAAAAGTCTCACTGAGTTTCTCAATGCGCTCGCGAACTTTGTTCAATACGACTGGATCAATTACCGCTTGTTCCAAACGAACTTCTGAATCAGCAATATGTATTTTGCTAAACGGCACTTCAATCTCTTTAGCAAATGCCGCATGAATAAGGGATAGGAAATTCTTAGTAATGTGAATGTGTGGGTTGTAATGGACTTTGCGAGTCAACATAAAGCCACGCCACAAGCCTTCACCATGAAAAATGTGATAACCCACGCGGCAACGTGCACCACAAAGGCCGGTAAGTAATGCGGTAAAGCGAGAAAATAATTCCAAATCAATGACGGTATCGATGCGGTGCTTGCGAGCCAGTAGTAAAAATTTGAGCGTGTCTTTGATTAGGCCGCCCAAGCTTGAAGAGTCAATTGTGAAAATATTCTCAGGCTTAACGGTATTTAATAAAGTGAGACTGGCGCGATTGCTTTTAAAGATCAGGAAAAACAGTTCAGCACCACGAGCCTGGGCGTTACGCATGGCTGGGTCTACCAAAATCGCACTACCCATTTCTGATAATTCAATAAAAAGTAGCTTACGCGGCGCGTCTTGACTGGGGCTAAATATATTCTTAATGCCATCAATCAGAGCAACTATCGGACTTGCTACCGCGCAGAGGGGGACTCCAACCCAATGGTCGATGGCACGCATGGTGTTAACGCTAATACTCATAGTGTGGCTCTAAAAGAATTACTTCCGTTTTAATAAAAAGTAAGCGCCAGGCAATACCGATAACACGGTAATTGCGCCGTAGCTAATGGATGCTAGTACGGTCATAGAGGGGCTAACACCCCACAACGCCAGTACTGAAGAGAGTGTGGCTTCACGCAAGCCCCAGCCGGAGATGCTGATCGGTAGCATTAATAAGAGGCTGAGTGCAGGCAAGCCAATCATGAGGGCTTCAATAGGAGCATCGACCCCATAAGCCTTGAGGCAGAAGAGCAGCGTCAAAATAGTGAGGGAATGAATGCCAATTGCAAATGCAGCTTGAGCCATATTCATAGGCCAAGAAAAGGCCAGCTTGATACCAGGTAGAGCATGATTCATTTGTAGGCGGTCTAATAGTTTTTGCAGCAAATTGCAGCTAGGACCCCAGGCCAAAATTGCAGTAATCAGCAGGCCAGCAAAAATCATGACGCCAGTAACGGCATAACCCAAGTCTATTCCCCAGGTAGCCAAAGTGGCACCACCCAGAATGAGGCCAAGCCCACCGAGCAAATTGTTTCCAGCCAAGCCAAGTAGTCGGTCGACTAGAACCATGGAAAAACTCAGACGCAGTTTAGGGGTGGCATGCTCTAGGTCAACGGAGTGATGAAGCTCCTCACTCAACTCTTTTTCTTCGGTCAACTTGCCGCTACTATTTAAATGGGTTGCAGTAATAGCGCGATAGCTGTCACCACCAAGTGTGCTCGGCAATCCTTGGTTGATCAATCCGCCAGCAAAGTAGAGTGCGACAAAATTGGTCATACTTCCCTGAAATCCAACTTTACGCATTAAAAATCCCCAGCGCAGACCACCGCAAACAAACGCTGAGAGCATTGTGAATCCTGCGACTAAAAACCACCAAGGCTGCATTTGAATATCGGAATCTAGGAGTGCGTGCCAATCAATTCCGCTGGTTGCTTTCCAGAGGAGGGCGACAGACAACAAAATACGAATCGTGGGCCAAGCCCGCTTGAGGATTGCTTTCCACCCAGATGTGGCTTTTGGGGTGGCTTGGGGTTGTGAACTCATAGGCGTAAGGATAATGCCTATGACTCCTAAGGTATTGAATTTTAGGAATTAATGTGCTGTACCAGCATCCTGCCAGTTGCGACAGAGGCTGAAGTCAAACTTGGATAAAACCTGCCCAAACCGGATGATTTCTTGGCTGTCTAGGGGTTCGCATAGCTCAAAGGCGAGATCGCCGCCTAAAGGAGGCTTAAAAGCCATTCCCGACCAATTGATGAGTACAACGCTTGCTCCGACTGGTAATTGCCCAAACCAAAGGTCAAACTGGTCCCGCCGTTGGTCCAGCACAAAGACTGGAAGGGGTAGGGCATACCAAGCGGCGCGACTACCTAAAGTCCAGTTTTGTACTGCAATACCGTTTGCCTTGGTGGCCTGAGCTAACTGAGCTGCTTTTTCTCCGGCAATCTTCCAGCCATAGAGGTCCGCAATTGGATTGGACTTGATGGCAGCAGTATTCACCCCTCCCGCTAAAACATAGCCAAAGCCCAGCAAGCAAATGAGCAATTGCCCAGTAAGCAAAATACGAATTGCCATGCGATGTTGTAAAGCCCATGCCTTAGCTAGACCAATGCCAGCAAATGGCGCCAGGCAAAACCACGCGGGTGTGGTCCAGTGGGGTAGGCTGCCGCCTCCAGACAGCGATGCAAAAATCGCAAAGGGAATGACGAAGAAGCTCAGTAAGGCAATGAGAATGGCCTTCTGTGAGTGGAGGCAGTTCTTAATGAATGTATAGACGCCTAAAAGTAATAGAGGTCCAAAGCACACAATCTGAATACCGATAAAAGCGCCGACCCTACGCCATGCCCAAGTGCCACCACTACCATGAGCAATTTGATATTTGAACGAGATCCAATCATTGATCCAGTTCCAATACAGCACTGGGCTAATGAAGAGTAAGGCGATTACTGCAGCTATCCAGAAACCCGCTTTACTGATCCAGGCTTTCTTCGGTGAGGCCAAGAAAACAAAGAGCAAGGCAAATGCGGTAAATGCAGCGGTGTATTTGCTAAGCCCTGCCAAGCCCAGTATGGAGCCGGTGATCACCCAGTCAGCAAGCAAGAAGTGATCTTTTCGGGTCCAGCGCAAAGCCATCAACATCAAACCAAGGCTTAAGGGGGCAAGTAGCGTGTCTGGTAATAGACCAATTGCTAAAACATGGGGCAGTGGGGCTGCAATGATTGCTAAAACAGCCATGAGTCCACACAGGTTTGCTGAAGGAAGGGTAGTAGTGAGGTAGCCCGCATGACGCCCCTGTATCAAGCGATGAATTTCTACTGTCACTTGATAGACCAAGAAAGCAGAAAGCACCCAAAGCAATTCTGGAACTAGGCGAATGATTCCCTCGGATGAGGTCAGGGCAACTAGTGGCCACTGGATCCAACCCACTAATGGTGGGTGATCAAAATAACTCCAAGCAAGATGCTTTGCATATAAGGCGTAATGAGCTTCATCGACAGAAAACTCAATTGAGAAGCCAAGGGCAAAATGCACCACCGCAGCAATGCAGATGCTGATGACGGCCCAGCTTGAGTGTGATTGATGGCGCATTGCACGATTTTAGACTTAGCACCCCATTCTTTGGGACAATTCAGGAGATGCTCACAAAAAACCGCTTTCGATCCCTGCTGTTGTTGCCTGCTACAGCCATCGCTCTAGCCGGTTGCGCAGGGCTCACTGGTAATTCAATCGAGAATGAGGCTGGACAAGCATTTAATGCCGACCAGTTGCCAGCCCAGGAGGATTTGCCGAAATTCTCTGCTGAGAAGCCGCGCGATGGGATGCCAAATGGTTGGCATTTCTATCGCATAGCACCTTATAAAAAGAACACTATTTACCGGCTTGAGAAATATCAAGGTCGAACAGTGCTTGCAGCCAATTCCAAAACTTCAGCTTCTGGGCTTGCAGTAAAACTTCGGCCCCGTTCAGCTCAAAACTTATGGCTGCAATGGGAGTGGAGGGCGGTAGGGGCCATACCGCAAGCGGATAATGCAGAAAGTCAGCATGACGATGCACCACTGCGCATCTTGGTAGCCTTCGATGGCAATAAGTCAAAGCTGCCTCTAAAAGAAAAGCTGACCTTTGAGATGGCCAGCTTAATCAGTGGCCAAGAGATGCCTTACGCCACAGTAATGTATGTATGGTCAGGTAAGAATTCAGTCAATACCGTTTTGAACAATGCGCACACGTCTCGAGTAAAGATGATTGTGGTTGACTCTGGCTGGGAAGGTTTGGGTGAGTGGAAAAAACATGAGCGAGATCTAGCGGCGGACTATAAGCTGGCTTATGGTGAGGCGGCAGGCAATGTCATCGGCATTGCGCTTCTGACTGATACCGACAATACTAAATCGGAGACTCGTGCCCTCTACGGTGACATTGAGTTAGTTCGCAAGAATCCGAAATAACTCAAGCGTGCTTGGGGTGCCAGCGCTTCAAGAGAAGAGCGTTGCTCAATACGCAGAAACTAGAGAGTGCCATCGCACTGCCGGCTAGCATGGGCGATAGGTAACCCAAAGCTGCCATCGGTATACCGATCGTATTAAATCCAAATGCCCAAAATAAATTTTGACGAATCTTGTCCCAAGTTTTCTTGGAGATATCAATCGCATCGGCTACTAGAGTGGGATCTCCGCGCATCAATGTAATTCCAGCAGCTTGCATTGCTACATCAGTGCCAGTAGACATTGCCATGCCAACATCTGCCATCGCCAATGCAGGCGCATCATTCACACCATCACCAATCATCGCTACATAATGTTTTTTGTCCTGAGTAGTGCTCTTAGTAGTGCTCTTAGTAGTGCCCTGTAGTTGCTGAATGATTTCTGCTTTATTGCTGGGCATGATTTGAGCAAAGACTTCATCAATGCCGATCCTTTTTCCTACGCGGTTTGCAGCAGCTACATTATCGCCAGAGAGCATTACTGTACGAATCTGTAATGCATGCAATGCATCAACCGCTGATTTGGCATTGGGCTTGAGCTCATCTCCAAAAGCAATTACAGCAATTGGAGTTGGCGCTTGCGTACCTGAGCTACCTAAATTTATCAGAACGGAAACAGTCTGACCCTGCTCAAAACAGGTTTGCGCCTTTTGCAAAATGAGAGTGTATTGACTGCTAGCTTCCAGGGAGGCCACACTTTGCAGGCGAAGCGTTTGACCCATGAAAGGACCCGCGGAGGGCATGCCTTCAATTCCAATGCCCGGTAAGCCTTTATTCAATGAGGCAGCAATCGGCGTGACACTTTTTTCTTTGGATGCATCCAGGAGCGCTTTAGCCAAAGGATGCTCACTTCCTAATTGCAGGCCTGCAGCACTAGCGAGAATTTGATCAATATCTGTAGATGATTGATCAAAAGGAAGGAGGGCAAGCATACGTGGCTTACCAATGGTTAATGTGCCAGTCTTATCAAACGCAACGACATTGAGTTTATGGGCCAACTCCAATACTTGTGGATCTTTAATCAGAATGCCAAAGCGTGCGGCTATACCAGTGCCAGCCATGATTGCTGCTGGAGTGGCTAAGCCAAGTGCGCAGGGGCAAGCGATAACAAGAACCGAGACGGCGCGCAAGATTGCGATGGAGATGGACTCTAAGTAAAGCCAGTTGCCGATACCAGTAATGAGCGCAAGAATAATTACAGTAGGCACAAAGATTGCGCTCACCTGATCCACCAACTTTTGAATCGGCGCCTTTTGTGTTTGCGCCTCTTCTACTAAGTTAATGATTTGCGAAAGCACGCTTTCAACGCCAACTGCTTGAGCGTCCACTATCAGCACACCCTCACCATTTAATGCGCCACCAATTACTTTTGCCCCAATTAATTTTTTAATGGGCTCACTTTCACCGGTGAGCAGGGATTCATCAACGTGGCTAGCGCCCAACAAAATGACACCGTCAACCGGAATGCGCTCACCAGGAAGTATGAATACCCGATCCCCAGGTAGCACTTGATCCAAGGGTAAGTCGCGGTATTTGTCCTCATCTACACCCGCATTACTCTGAAGTTCAAGATCAGCGTTTAAAACTTTTGCATGTTCAGGCCAGAGTTTTTGTAAGGCGCGAATCGCTTCACTGGTTTGTTGCTTGGCGCGCGCTTCTAGCCATTTGCCTAATAAGACCATGCAAATAATGACCGCCGATCCTTCAAAGTAGAGTTCATGCGCATGGCTTGAGGTAAGCAAAATATAAAGGCTGAGCCCATAGGCAGCACTGGTGCCTAGGGCAACTAGTAAGTCCATATTGCCCGCACCAGCCATTAAGGATTTATAGCCTGCCACGTAGAAACGCCAGCCTAAAATGAACTGCACTGGTGTAGCTAGGGCGAGTTGCCACCAGCCTGATAAAGACCAGTGAACACCAAAAGGCATGAAGAACATCGGTAAGAAGAGTGGCGCAGAAAGCAGGAAGCTCAAGACGACACGACCCAAACCGTCAGCCGCCCAAAATGACTTGACTCTTTTTTGATCCAAATTACCCCGAACGGAGCTCTCTTTAGCCTCGTAACCTGTCTTTTTAACTAGCGCAATGATTTCTGCGAGGTTAGATGCGCCACGTTTTATCCGAACTCTAGCCTGTTCGGTGGCTAAGTTAACGCTAGCGGCTTCTATCCCAGGAATCTTATCCAAAGCCTTCTCTACGCGACTGACGCACGAGGCACAGGTCATTCCACCGATATCGAGGCTAAAAAACTCTGAATTGGTCTGTTTTTGGGGGTTCATGTAGAAGATAATCTACTGCAAGGTGAAAAAAAGCCACCAACAACCGCATTTTGACAGTTTTGAAGGAGTAGTTATGTTTACGCTCAAAGTTTCAGGGATGACTTGTGGTGGCTGCATCAATGCCGTTACCCGAGCTATTCAGGCTCAAGACTCTCAGGCTCAAGTTCAGGTGGACCTAGCAACCCAGTTGGTAAACCTGGAAACCAGGCTTTCCCCTGAGCTAGCAGCACAGCTGATCACAGATGCAGGATTTCCAGTATCTCAATAAGCCTAAAAAATCCGGCTTTAGCAATTTTTTGCAGGTGCGGTTAATCTACCTACTATTCCATTATTCGAAATACATCTCAATAGACCTTATTGAGGTTCCCTCGCGGGATTGTTTATCTTAGGAGAAGTCGGTGGCGCTTACTGTAGAGGCTGTGCAAACAGCATTAAAAGGCTTGGTTGACCCAAATACAAAAATTGATTTTGTGTCGGCAAAGAGAGTCAAAAACCTTCGTGTAGAGGGCGGAGATATCAGTCTAGACATTGTTCTGGGGTATCCAGCAAAAAGTCAGTTTGATGCTATTCGTAAATCGGTGATTGCTGTGCTCCGCGAATTGCCTGAAGTGAAAAATGTCAGCGTGAATATCGGTAGCCAAATCGTTGCGCATTCGGTTCAGCGCGGAGTCAAGCTATTGCCGAATGTAAAAAATATTATTGCGGTAGCCAGCGGTAAGGGTGGGGTAGGAAAGTCAACTACTGCAGTCAATCTTGCCTTAGCTTTGGCTGCCGAAGGAGCGCAAGTCGGCATGTTGGATGCAGACATTTACGGCCCAAGTCAACCGATGATGCTCGGCATTACAGGCAGACCCGAGTCCATTGAAGAAAACACGATGGAGCCGATGGAAGGTCACGGCCTTCAGGCAAGCTCAATTGGTTTCTTGATTGATGATGATGCACCGATGGTGTGGCGTGGCCCAATGGTCACCTCTGCTTTAGAGCAACTGCTTCGTCAGACTCGCTGGCGCGATCTGGATTACCTGATTGTGGATATGCCGCCGGGTACTGGCGATATTCAGTTGACGCTGGCTCAGAAGGTGCCTGTTACTGGCGCGGTCATTGTGACCACTCCTCAAGATATTGCTTTGCTTGACGCACGTAAGGGCCTCAAGATGTTTGAGAAGGTTGGCGTTCCGATTGTGGGCATCATTGAAAATATGAGTACCTATGTCTGCCCAAGTTGCGGCCATGAAGAGCATGTATTTGGTACAGGTGGTGGTCAGAAGATGTGTCAAGAATATGGCACAGACTTTTTGGGTTCCTTACCCCTGAATTTATCTATTCGTGAACAGGCTGATGCAGGGCGCCCAACAGTGGTGGCTGATCCTGATGGCGCAATCAGTGCAATCTATAAGACGATTGCAAGACAGGTTGCCATTAAAGTAGCAACGCTGTCAAAAGATATGAGTAGTAAATTTCCTAATATCGTGGTTCAGAACACCTGAGGCCTTATGCGTTTTGCAGTTCTCATGCGTAAGCAGTTTGTTGATAACCCCTGGATTTCCTATCGGTGGGTGCCTCAGGAGGTATTGCCAGATTTTGGGCAATTCAATAATGCATCTGCTGATGAGGGAAAAATTGTTGGCCAGTTTTTAGGTCGTGATGATCAAGGTGAGTCTTGGTTATTTACCGGGTATGAACTTAATCTTTTTCCGGACGAAGGTGAGGGATACTACCTCAACCTATCCGCAACCCAACCCTGCTGGTTTGTAATGTGGCGTCTAGAAGAAGACATTGAGCGCTATATTGATACTCAGTCTATCGAGTTAGCCAAATCGGAAGCAACCATTGCTGTCCCGCACCGCATTTGTGTAAGTTACAACGAAGCAGGGCGCTTATTGGATGGCGGTGAATCAGTGGACAACATCCCTCTATCGTCAGAGCACGCTTCTTGGTTGCAAGAGTATGTCAATGAGCATTACCGTCCTGAACCTAAGAAACGACATCGTCCTGAATCATTCAAAGGCGCCAATCGTGGGTTGGAGGATTAATGGCTGGCGGATTCCTGAATCGTTGGTCGCGCCTCAAGTCTGGAGAGCAGCTCGAGCCCGAGAAAAAACCAAGTGATCAACTTAAGCAAGAATTAGCATCCAGTTCAGAGGCAAACAAGCTCAATGCCGATGCTCAAGAAACTCCTCCATCGGCAACACTCGAGGACGTCGAGAAAATAGACCGCTTTGCCCCTGATTTTTCGGCTTTTATGAAGCCAGATGTAGATCCTGCGGTCCAGCAGGCGGCTATGAAGAAGATGTTTTCAGATCCTCACTTCAACATCATGGACGGCCTGGATATCTATATTGACGATTACTCCAAGCCAGATCCCATTCCTTTGGAAATGCTCAAGCGCATGGTGCAGTCAGACATGCTCAACATCTTCCGTAAAGATGATGAGGAGAATGGCCCGAGCACACAAACTTCTGCCAATCCAGTTTCTGGGCAGGAGGAACAGGCTTTACCCCTAGCTCCCCAGACTGATTTAACATCCACACCAACGCCTATTCAGGAAGTGGGGGATAAAGACCCCTTATCCGTGGATAAGAAAACCAGTTAAGAAGAAATCGATGAGTCAAAAATTAGTCTGTAATTGCAACGGAACCATGCCTTTGGATTCAAAGGCGCTGGGCGTCACCATTCATACCTCCTTATGCAGACAAGAAGTTAGCTCGGTCCTCAAAGCATTTGATGGTAGTGATTCGATTGTTATCGCGTGCACTCAAGAGCGCGCTTTATTTGGTGAGTTGGCCGAGCAATCTGAAAAACCCTTGGTGGCGCCTTTGCGCTTTGTAAATATTCGTGAGGTGGCTGGCTGGACTCAAGAAGCCAAATCTTCCATGCCGAAGATTGCTGCATTGCTTGCCTTGGCAGATATGCCAGAGGCAGATCCTGTTCCAGTAGTGAACTATGAAAGCCAAGGCCGCTTACTCATTGTTGGGCCTGGTGATCAAGCTTTGCCTTGGGCTGCAAAACTCAGCGACTCTCTTGATGTTTCTGTTTTATGTACTAAACCTGGCGCAATGCCTATCGCAAGAAACTTCCCGATCTATACAGGCAACATCACCAAGCTCGAGGGTTATCTCGGTAATTTCACCGTGGAGTGGGACCTGCAAAACCCAATCGATCCGGAGATGTGTACACGCTGTGGAGCTTGCGTTGAGGTATGTCCTGAGGGCGCGATTGATGAATCGTTTCAGATTGATTTAGATAAATGTAAATCCCATCGCGCCTGTATCACGGCATGTGCTGGTATTGGTGCGATTAACTTTGATCGCGTAGAGCGTCAGCGTAGTTCTGAGTTTGATTTGATTATGGATCTGCGCACTGATCCGCAGATGCGCATGAGCCAAACACCGCAAGGTTACTTCGCCCCTGGTCAGAATCCACTCGAGCAATCTTTGGTTGCAAGCCAATTACTGGGTTTAGTTGGTGAGTTTGAAAAGCCTAAATATTTTGCCTATACCGAAAAGATTTGTGCGCACGGTCGTAACGGTAAAGTGGGGTGCAGTGCTTGTATCGATGTATGTTCTACAGGCGCTATATCTTCCTTGTTTAAAAATGGGCAAGGCACCGTAGAGGTCAATCCGAATTTATGTATGGGTTGCGGTGCGTGCTCAACAGTCTGTCCGTCTGGCGCAATGCGCTACAACTACCCAAGCGTGACTCATCAAGGCAGGGAAATTAAAACTCTTGCCAATGTGTTTACTGCTGAGAGTGCCAAGATCAAACAGGTGCAAGCACCAGCCTTGTTGTTGCATTCACTCAAGACTGGAACTCAAGTCCTAGATTCTCTAGGACGCTTGGCTCACTTAAGACCAAAGCAATATGAGGCTTTGCCATCCTTCGTATTGCCTTATGGCATAGAGCATATTGCCTCCACTGGTTTGGATTTATGGCTTGGTGCACTTAGCTATGGTTTTGGTGAAGTGGTTTTATTGCTGACTGGCGATGAGGATCCAGCGTATCGTGCTGCACTCGAAACACAGGCTGATTTGGGTAATGCTATTTTGTCAGCATATGGTTTTGATGCCAGATTCTCGCTAATACAACTCGACTCCGCGGAAGATCTACAACCGGCATCTGCTGCAATGGCCAAGCTGCGTCAGCGCGGCGCTCTGCCAGCGATTTGTTCACCTGCTAGCTTTGGTCTTGGTAATCAAAAACGTGAAACCGTTGAGATGGTATTGGAGCATTTGCAAAAGCAAGCTAAAACACCGCTTCCTGCAGGCGGGGTTGCTCTGCCTAAATCTTCTTTCTTGGGTGGCCTCAACATCAATAAGGATGCCTGTACGCTTTGTATGTCTTGTGTCGGCAGCTGTCCTGAGGGTGCGCTGCTAGACAACCTGGATGAACCCAAGCTTTCCTTTATTGAAAAGCAGTGCGTTCAGTGCGGCATCTGTGTCAAAACTTGCCCGGAGCAAGCTTTGGTCTTGGCGCCTCGCTTGAAGACGGTAGAAGAGCGCAAGCAAAAAGTAGAGATTAACGAAACCAAACCTTTCCATTGCATCAGCTGCGGCAAAGTATTTGGAACGGCAAAGATGGTGGATTTGATGTTGGTGAAATTGGGTGCGCATGGGGCATTTGCTGGCGCGGCGCTCGATAGACTGAAGATGTGCAGTGATTGTCGTGTTGTCGATATGGTGAAGAAAGAGTTATGAGTGAACAGATAAAAGAAGCCGCATCTACTAAGATTGGTGACGTAGGGCTACCAGAGGATTTGGCCAGAGCAGATTTATATGGTTTGATTGCTAGATTCTTTCATCAGCCGCCCGATCAGGAATTATTGGATCAAATAGCAGCTTCTATTCCGGATGGAGAAGAGACAAAGGCCGAAGATGCTCCGCTAGCCAAGGTTTGGCATAGCGTGGTTGAAGTTGCTAAAAACAACCCTGCCAAAGCCTGGCATGAGGAGTTTGATCGCAATTTCATTAGTGTAGGTCGCCCAAATGTGATTTTGAATGGCTCGTTCTATATGGCTGGCCATTTAAACGAGAAGCCTTTGGTGGATATACGCCGCGATTTAGATACTTTTGGTTTGGAATCGGCTGAAGAGGTCACTGAGACAGAAGATCATCTATCGGCCTTATGTGAGGTCATGAGATACCTCATAGCAGGGGATGATGTCGAGATTTCCAACCTCACAAACCAGCGCGCCTTTTTCAATAGCCATATCCGCACCTGGTATGACGAATTGTGCGATGCGATAGAAGGTATTCCAGATATGCATCTCTATCACCCAGTCGCTGCCTTAACCAGGGAATTTTTGGCCATCGAAGGGCAGAGTTTTGACATGATTTAATGTTGCGCTGCACAAGAGGAAAACCCCTAGAAAAAAATTAATTCCAAATATGCAAAAAATACAATTACCAATTACACTTTGACTTATATCAAATTTGTACTAACTAGGAGCATGCGATGACTACTAAATCCGCAACTGCAGTAAACGAAGAAAACAAGCCTTCACGCAGAAAGTTTTTTATCGGAGCGGGTGCCACTGTTGGTGCTGTTGCTGTTGCTTCGCAAACTTCAATTGGTAAGGCAGTAATTCAAGAAATTGGCAGTACTGTTCAAGGCAAAGATGACGGTTATCAGTTGTCTGCGCACATTCGTAAGTACTACGAAACCACCATGCTTTAAATCCAGTTATTAATGAAGTCGTTTCCAAATAATTAAATAAAAATATTTCTCAGGGACAACATATGAGTCTGACTCGTAAATCCAATACCCCACAAAGCAGTCGTGCTACGCCTGCATCACGCCTCATCGGTAGCCTCTCACGCGGGCTTCAGTCTGCGGTACCAACGATGGATCGTCGTACCTTCCTCAAGCGCTCAGGTGTCGGCGTAGGTGCTGGTATTGCGGCAAGCCAATTAACATTGGTGCAAAAAGCCTCTGCTGAGCAAAGCAAGGCTATGCTGGACGGCAAGGGCAAAATTGAAGTTAAGAGAACAATTTGTACCCACTGTTCCGTAGGTTGCGCCACTGATGCTACTGTTGAGAATGGTGTTTGGGTTCGTCAAGACTCCGCATTTGATTCCCCGATTAACTTGGGTGCTTACTGCGCTAAGGGCGCATCTTTGCGTGAGCATGGCCACGGTGACTTCCGTTTGCGTTACCCAATGAAGTTGGTTGATGGTAAATATCAGCGCATTTCCTGGGATCAAGCTTTGACTGAAATTACTGCGCAGATGAAAGATTTGCGTAGCAAGTACAGCCCTGATTCACTCTTCTTTATTGGCTCATCAAAACACAATAACGAGCAATCTTACTTAATGCGTAAGTGGGTTTCTTTCTTCGGAACCAATAACACAGACCATCAAGCCCGTATTTGTCACTCCACAACAGTTGCCGGTGTTGCAAATACCTGGGGCTATGGTGCGATGACCAATAGTTATAACGACATGATGAATGCCAAAGCAGCTCTGTACATTGGCTCTAACGCTGCAGAAGCGCATCCAGTGTCTATGCTTAGCTTGTTGCATGCCAAAGAAAACGGTTGCAAGGTCATCGTAGTTGACCCACGCTACACCCGAACTGCAGCGAAGTCAGATCAGTATGTTCGCATTCGCTCTGGTTCAGATATCCCATTCTTGTTCGGTGTTCTGTATCACATCTTCAACAATGGTTGGGAAGATAAGAAGTACATCAATGACCGTGTCTACGGAATGGACCAGATCCGCAAAGAAGTGATGGAAAAGTGGACTCCTAAGAACGTTGAAGAGGCTTGCGGCGTTCCAGAGGCGCAGGTTTATAAAGTTGCAGAAACAATGGCCAAGAATCGCCCAAGCACTCTAGTTTGGTGCATGGGTCAAACACAGCATACCATTGGTAATGCTATGGTTCGTGCGTCTTGCATCCTGCAATTGGCTTTAGGCAACATTGGTAAGTCCGGTGGTGGCGCAAACATTTTCCGTGGTCACGATAACGTTCAAGGTGCAACTGACGTTGGTCCTAACCCAGATTCATTACCTGGCTACTATGGTCTTGCAGCGGGCTCATGGAAGCACTTCGCAACTGTTTGGGGTGTTGACTACGAGTGGATCAAGGGTCGCTATGCGCCCGACATGATGGAGAAATCCGGTACTACGGTTTCTCGTTGGGTTGACGCAGTGCTTGAGAAGAATGACATGATTGATCAGCAGACCAATGTAAAAGGTTTGTTCTTCTGGGGTCACGCACCAAACTCACAAACTCGCGGTCTTGATATGAAGCGCGCGATGGATAAGTTGGATTTACTAGTTGTTGTTGACCCATATCCAAGTGCAACTGCGGCAATGGCAGCTATGCCGCCTGCAGAGGGTGATTCTGTTAACAAGAACCGCAATGTTTACTTGTTGCCAGCTACAACTCAGTTCGAGACAACAGGTTCATGCACAGCTTCAAACCGCTCATTGCAGTGGCGCGAGAAAGTAATCGATCCATTGTTTGAGTCTGTTCCTGACCACGTGATCATGCAAGCGTTTGCAGATCGGCTTGGTTTTGGTCAAGAGCTTTCAAAGAATTACAAGATGCTCAATTCCAAATTTGCTGGTAAGCAATGGAAAGAGCCGCAGATCGAAGATATCTTGCGTGAGATCAACCGTTCAGTTTGGACAATTGGTTACACCGGTCAAACTCCTGAGCGTTTAAAAGCGCACATGAGAATGGCTGGCGTATTTGATCCTAAGACCTTGAAGTCACGTGGCGGTGTTGATCCAGTAACTGGTTATGACACAACAGGTGATTACTATGGCTTGCCTTGGCCTTGCTACGGCACCGCCGCTATCAAGCATCCAGGCTCACCAAATCTCTATGACACTAGTAAGAGTGTGATGGAAGGTGGCGGTAACTTCCGTGCCAACTTTGGCGTGGAAAAAGACGGCAAGAATTTGTTGGCTGAAGATGGCTCTTACTCTAAGGGTTCAGCGATTACTACTGGCTACCCAGAATTTGACCACGTGCTCGTGAAAAAACTCGGTTGGTGGAATCAGCTGACTGAAGATGAGCAAAAGGCTGCCGAAGGTAAAAACTGGAAGACCGACCTCTCGGGTGGTATACAGCGCGTTGTGATGAAAAACGGTTGCCATCCATTTGGTAATGCGAAAGCTCGTGCGGTAGTGTGGAACTTCCCTGACGCCATTCCAACTCACCGTGAAGCGCTCTACAGTACCAATGCTCCAATGATGCGTAAGTACCCAACATCTGCGGACAAGAAGAATTTCTGGCGCTTGCCGACTCTCTATAAAACAGTTCAGGATAAGAACTTGAATGAGAAGCTCTACGAGAAGTTCCCAATTATTCTGACCTCTGGTCGTTTAGTTGAGTACGAAGGTGGAGGAGACGAAACTCGTTCCAACCCATGGTTGGCTGAGTTGCAACAAGAAAACTTTGTGGAGATCAATCCTAAGGCTGCAGAATCTCGAGGCATTAAGCATTGGGACTATGTTTGGGTTAAGTCACCAACGGGTGCCAAGATCAAGGTTCGTGCGTTGGTAACCCCACGTGTTGACCAAGACACAGCTTTCGTGCCATTCCACTTTGCCGGTTGGTGGCAAGGTAACGACTTGCGTAAATATTACCCAGAGGGTGCTTCCCCAGTAGTTCTAGGCGAGGCGGTGAATACTGCAACGACCTATGGCTACGACATGGTAACGATGATGCAAGAAACCAAAACCACCATGTGCCAAATCGAAAAATTTGCCTAAGTTAAAAAATAAAGTCAGGAGAACACCATGGCAAGAATGAAATTTATCTGCGACACAGAACGATGCATTGAGTGCAACGGCTGTGTCACGGCTTGTAAAAACGATAACGAAGTACCTTGGGGCATTACCCGTCGCCGTGTTGTCACGGTAAATGACGGTGTAATTGGTCAAGAGAAATCTGTCTCAGTTGCTTGTATGCACTGCTCAGATGCGCCTTGTATGGCTGTCTGCCCAGTAGATTGTTTCTATCGCACCGACGAGGGTGTGGTCTTGCATGACAAAGACATCTGTATCGGTTGTGGCTACTGCTCTTTTGCTTGCCCGTTTGGCGCACCTCAGTTCTTGAGTCAAGGCGCCTTTGGTTCACGCAGCAAGATGGATAAGTGCACCTTCTGTAGTGGTGGTCCAGAGGCCAATGGAAGCGTTGCTGAGTTTGAGAAATACGGTCGCAATCGTTTGGCAGAAGGCAAGTTGCCTTTATGTGCTGAGATGTGCTCAACAAAAGCTTTAATTGGTGGCGATGACGAAGTGATTTCTTCTATTTATGCTAAACGTGTTTCAGTTCGTGAAGCGAATGGCAGATATCCAAGTAACGACATCTTTGGTTGGTCTACGGCCTACGGCCCTTCAGGCTCACCTGCACCTAAGCCAACACCTGCTGACAAAATTCCAGGAGCAAAGTCATGAAATTCAATTTCAAAACTCTCGGCGTATGTTTAGCGGCTGGTGCTTTGCTGGCAGCTTGCTCCGAACCTCCTGAAATTGCAGCGAAAGCTGCAAAGCGTCCTGATGTAGCTCCTTATATGGGTGCTGACAACGGATTTATGACGAAGGGTTGGACTCCAGGTGATCAAGCTAGTTGGACGGAGGCGATTAACAAGCGCAATCAGAAGCAATCTGAGTATTCACGCGCTAAGTGATCAGTTAAACAACAATAAATAAAACGAAAACGTTTAAGGATAT
>NZ_NCFJ01000181.1:0-4548 GCF_002281105.1 Polynucleobacter sp. 35-46-11 | reverse complement strand
TTAGCAGCAACTTGTTTTGCAAATTTCAGGGCGTCCTGAAACATTGGCAATGTTTTTTCTAAGTTGATGATGTGAATTTTGTTGCGATGGCCGAAAATATAAGGGGCCATTCTTGGGGACCAGAAACGGGTTTGGTGACCAAAATGGCAACCGGCTTCCAGCATTTGACGCATAGTTACTGACATAACTTCTCCTAAGGGTTAGTTTCTAAGATTGAGTCCTAGCTGCGCTAAAAAGCGCCACCCTGGAAGGCTCAACCCGCGATTTCAGATCAAAATTGACCTGAGAACGAAATTATAGCTTAAATATCAATCACCTAGACTCCTCACCCCTCACCCAAGCAATCTAAATCCCCTAGAAAATGCCTCCAAATGGGCTATTTGCACAATTTTTGAGCACTACAGATCTACCAAAAACTGCCAAGTCGTTGATAATCAAGGCATGAATAGTGTATTTACCGCCGAAAAAGACATCCAAGGGATGCGCGAAGCTGGCCGCTTAGCCAGTGAAGTTCTGGACCACGTTGCTCCTCACGTCAAAGCTGGCGTCAGCACGGCTGAGTTGGACCGCATCTGCCATGAATACATGCGTGATGTCCAAAAGACCATTCCCGCTCCACTGAACTACCAGCCGCCAGGCTACCCACCCTTTCCAGCATCCATCTGCACTTCCGTTAATGATGTGATTTGCCATGGCATTCCTGGCGAAAAGATTCTCAAAACCGGCGATGTCGTGAACCTCGATATCACCGTGATTACTCCTGATGGCTACTACGGCGATACCAGTCGCATGTTTATGGTCGGTGAAGTCTCGGTATTAGCAAAGCGCCTGACTCAAATTACCTTTGAATGCATGTGGCTTGGTATCGCACAAGTCAAACCTGGTGCATCACTGGGCGATATTGGCCACGTCATTCAGACCCATGCTGAAAAAGCCGGTTACTCAGTTGTTCGCGAATACTGCGGTCATGGCATTGGCAAAGTGTTTCATCAAGATCCACAGATTCTTCACTATGGCCGTCCTGGTACCGGTGAGAAATTAAAAGAAGGTATGACCTTCACCATTGAGCCAATGATTAACGCTGGCAAACGCGATATTCGGACAATGCCCGATCAGTGGACTGTGAAAACTAAAGACCGCAGTCTCTCGGCCCAATGGGAGCACACGCTCTTGGTAACGGCCACTGGAGTTGAAGTGCTCACTTGGTCAGAGGGAAGTAATCCGATTCCCGATTGCGTTAAGGGACTATCCTTTAGGCCAAGTCTAGCGAGCGCATAAATTCATGAGTAAGCCCCAGGCAGCCAGCAATATTACTAATGCAGCTAGCCTGCGTGCAGCTCGCGAAATTGCATGCGACGAGTTTAGAAAAACACAGTCAGTAGGTAGGTTAACTAAACAACTTACTAAGATGAGCGATCAAGTACTCGCTAATCTCTGGAATGACTGCGGCTTAAACAATGAAGCTAGCTTAATTGCCGTTGGCGGATATGGAAGAAATGCTTTATTTCCCTATTCTGATATCGATATTCTTATCCTGCTCCCAGCCGAAGAAAAACAAGCCCTCGCTTTATCAAAACAAGTTGAGCAATTTATTGCCAGCTGCTGGGATATGGGGTTGGAGATTGGCTCTTCAGTGCGAAACACTGCAGAATGTATGTCTGAATCTGAGCAAGATGTTACTGTACGTACATCACTCCTAGAGGCGCGATTCCTGTGTGGTAATAAACAACTATTTAAAGACTTTGAAAAAGCCTTTGAAGTCGCCATGGATCCAAAGGCATTCTTTCAGGCCAAGCTCGCAGAGCAAATTCAACGTCACTATAAATACCAAGATACACCCTACTCTCTCGAGCCTAATTGCAAAGAGAGTCCTGGTGGGCTACGTGACTTACAAGTGATCTCTTGGGTCAGTAAAGCAGCGCATCTAGGTAATACATTTAAAGATCTCAGTGTCGCGGGCTTAGTAACGCAACGTGAATTAACCGAGCTTAATCGTAACCAGCGTTTTTTAGAGACACTACGCGCCAATCTGCATTTACTTGCTAAGCGTAGACAAGATGTTTTGGCTTTTGACTTACAGGCGCCACTTGCTGCAGCCATGGGTATCCAAGAGGAATCTTCTAGACTTGCCAGTGAAGCGATCATGCGTCGCTACTATTGGGCAGCCAAAGCAGTCAATCAATTAAATGATGTGCTTCTGCAAAATATTGAAGCACTCCTCTTTCCTCAAGAATCCAAAACGACCCATGCCATTGCTGGTGAAGGTAATGAGTGCTTTTTTGAGCGTCAAGGTGTACTAGACATCACCGACCCTCAGCTATTTCAGAAGCATCCAGAACAAATTCTGCGTACCTTCTTAGTATTTGCGCAAACGGCTAACGTGAAGAGCTTATCTGCAACCATCTTTAGAGCGCTGTACAACGCGCGCCAAAAGATGGATAGCAAATGGCGTGAAGATCCGGTGAATCGCGCTCTCTTTATCGAGATCCTAAAAGAGCCCGAAGGAGTTAGTCGCGCGTTCCAGCTCATGAACCGTACCAGCGTACTCGGCCGCTACTTACCCGCCTTCAGAAAAATCGTTGGTCAGATGCAGCATGACTTATTTCATGTCTATACAGTTGATCAACATATCTTGATGGTGCTGCGTAATGTGCGCCGTTTTATGGTGGTCGAGCATACGCATGAGTTTCCTTTCTGCAGTAGCCTGATTGCCCATTTTGAGAAGCCTTGGCTATTAGTCATTGCCGCCCTCTTTCATGACATTGCTAAAGGACGTGGCGGCGATCACTCTGAGCTTGGTAAAGCAGACATGCGCAAGTTTGCAAAAGACCACGGTTTAGACAAAGCAGATACTGAGCTCTTAGTTTGGTTGGTTGCCGAGCACTTGAACATGAGTCAAGTTGCTCAGAAACAAGATATTACCGATCCAGAAGTGGTGCAAGCGTTCGCCAAAAAGATGGGTGATGAGCGTCATCTGACCGCACTGTATCTATTAACGGTTGCCGATGTTCGTGGAACCAGCCCTAAAGTGTGGAATGCCTGGAAAGGCAAGCTATTGGAGGACCTCTATCGCGTTACCTTGCGTGTATTGGGTGGCGCAAAACCTGATGCCTCTTCCGAGCTCGCACAGCATCAAGAAGAATCCCGTGCCAAGCTGCGTCTCTATGCAATTGAGGACTCTGTTTACGAAAATCTCTGGAAGCAATTAGATGTTGCTTTCTTCTTGCGCCAAGATGCTGGTGATATTGCCTGGCTTACACGTCATCTCTATAACAAGGTTGATAGCGAAATTCCTGTCGTGCGGGCTCGCCTCTCTTCTGTGGACGAAGGCCTGCAGATTGCTGTCTACGTGAAGGACCAAGAAGACCTTTTCGCCAGAATTTGCGCTTACTTTGAACGTCACGGTTTCTCGATTTGGGATGCCCGTATTCATACGACAAAGCATGGCTATGCACTGGATACATTCCAAATCTCAGGCAGTAACTTGGTAGATGAGGGTGGAAGTTACCGTGACCTTATTCAGCTAGTGGAATATGAACTGACAGCAGCACTGCAAAATAATGATCCCTTGCCTTCACCAAGCATGGGAAGACTTTCAAGACAGTCTCGTACCTTCCCGATTCAGCCACGCGTGCACATGATTCCGGATGAGCGAGGTCATTACTACGCGCTCTCACTATCGGCAAGTGATCGCACGGGCCTACTCTATGCCATCTCCAGAGTCTTGGCCAAGCACCAGGTTTCATTACATACCGCACGCATCAACACCTTAGGCGAGCGAGTGGAAGACGTGTTTCTATTGGATGCGGCGAACTTGAGTAAGAATCCAAAGCTGCAGATCTTGTTGGAGACAGATTTACTAGAGGCTTTAGGAGCTTAAGTCTGATCTTGTAGTTTTTGCAATGCCCGCTGAATACGTGGGCTGCTAATTTGATCAAAAGGTACCCATGCCTTTTCAATCTTTTCATGAGACGCTTCCTGCTTAAGCGCTCTCAGCACAAATAAGAGGTCGATGTGCAAATGCACACCCTCAGATTTCTTTGGATTTGCGGGAATTTCGTGCAGATCAATATCAATTAGATTTGATTGGCCGTCAATAGACTCGCAAAGAATTCCGGTCTCCTCGTAAACCTCTCTTATTGCGGCATGAATAGGAGACTCACCATCATCAATGTGACCACCAGGTTGGAACCATTGCTTAATAAACGGGTGGAAGATGAGTAAAACCTTGTCATCTTGAATCACCAACCCACTTGCTGTGATATGACCCTGCTTTGTGGAGCGTGAGTATGGATCTTTTGATGAAAGAACCCGATCACAGACGCTCGTGAATGGCGAGTGGATTGCCGTCAAAGATATCTGATCAACGATGTTCATGATTAAATCTCAAAATTCTATTGAAAGATACGGCTGGCATCAAACTGTCTCGACAAAGGTAATGGCTGCTATCGACCTTGGATTCAACTGGTCAACGCAACAGATTGGGCAAAACGTTCTGCCGGTGTTTGATAGTTTAGTGTTTTTCTAGGGCGTTCATTTAGTTTCCTT
>NZ_NCFJ01000180.1:0-4573 GCF_002281105.1 Polynucleobacter sp. 35-46-11 | reverse complement strand
TACATTGTTGCCAACCATCGGCTTCTTCCCAGTGACTTGGCAAACTTTTGCCATGACATAACTCCATTAATTGCGAAAAAAGAAGATTGTATCAGTCTCCAGGCACTTTGATCTACCCTTAATTGGCTTTAGTTTTGAGGATTTGGCCGTTTAGTCGCTAATATGGGTCAAAAATAGTCAATAAGTTAGTAATTACTTCTGATTCAAGCTATTTTTCATAAGGCCTGAGTCTGAAAATGAGAAAAATCCGCTATCACTGACTATGCAGTGATCGAGGAGTGGAATATCTACCAACTGCAAGGCTTTGGAAAGTGTCTTTGTTAATTCCTGGTCGGCAATGCTTGGCAGTGGGTTTCCGCTCGGGTGGTTATGGGCAACGATGAGGGCGCTGGCGTTCCTCGCAAGCGCTTCTTTGAGGATTTCTCGGGGGTAGACGGCAGTTTGGCTTAGGGAGCCCCTAAAGAGCTCCTGGCACTCAATCAGATGCAAACGCGAGTCGAGGTATAGGCAGAGGAAGACTTCGTGTGGGAGGCGTCCAAATCGGGCTTGCAAGAACTCTCTGACATAACTGGGCGAAGAGAAGACCGATGCTTGGGAGAGGGTTTCCTCAAGACTGCGCTTGACAAGCTCATACGCCGCCTGAATTTGTGACCATTTAGAAATACCCATGCCATGAATCCGGGTTAATTCCTCCGGGGCGCAGGATAGAAGGCGTGGCAAATTGCCAAAATGGTGGATAAGATCTTCGGCCAATGCCACGGCAGTTTTGCCTTTGACGCCAACACGCAGAAAGATCGCAAGTAATTCAGCATCACTAAGAGCTGCTGCTCCTAGGGCACGCAGTTTTTCGCGGGGCTGCTCTATTTTGGGCCAGTCTGTAATGGGTGAGTGCACGCTCGTGTCGGGCCTAGATACAATTACCTTATGACTAAGCCTACGGTTTTGCCCAATTCCTTCCTGACCCTCAACTATCGGCTGACTTTGCCCAGCGGGGATGATTACATCAATACTTTTATTGATCGCCCTGCGACGGTGTTGATGGGTTCTGGACAATTTGCGCCTTGTTTTGAAAAAGTGTTGATCGGGTTGGCTGTGGGTGAAAAGAAAAGTGCCTTGCTGCCCCCTGAGGAAAGCTTTGGGGAGCGTAAGGAAGAATTAATGCAATGGGTTTCTTTGGGTGCGCTTAAAGAGGGTCGCGATGATGATGTGGAATTCAATCCTGGCGACGTGATTGAATTTAATGCGCCCGGTGGTGCTCAATATGCTGGTGTATTGCAATCCATTAATGAAGAGGGTGCATGGTTTGATTTCAATCACCCACTTGCTGGAAGGTCTATCACCTTCGAAGCTGAAATCGTTGCCATCCTCTGATTCATGACTAATCCATCTAGCACGCAAGACGCCGCAGAAATTTTGATGGCGCAGCCTCGCGGTTTTTGCGCGGGTGTGGATCGTGCCATCAATATTGTCAATGAAGCGCTGACACGTTTTGGCGCACCAATTTATGTACGTCATGAAATTGTTCACAACGCCTATGTCGTCAATGGACTGCGTGATAAAGGTGCTGTGTTTGTCGATGAGTTGCATGAAGTTCCCAAAGGCGGCATCGTCGTATTCAGTGCCCATGGTGTTTCTCAAGAAGTTCGCCAAGATGCTGAGGCGCGCGGACTGCAGGTATATGACGCTACCTGCCCATTGGTTACCAAGGTGCATCTTGAGGTCATCAAAATGTGTAAAGATGGTTTTACGGTCTTGATGATTGGTCACGCAGGACACCCCGAAGTCGAAGGCACGATGGGGCAGGTAGAAAAGGGCATTCATCTGATTGAAAAAGTGGCGGATGTTGCTGAGCTGCCCTTTATTGAGAATGAAAAAATTGCTTTTGTAACGCAAACCACACTCTCCGTAGATGAGACCAAAGAAATTGTTGACGTCTTAACTCAAAAATTTCCAAATATTGTTCAGCCGCGTAAACAAGATATTTGTTATGCCACTCAGAACCGTCAAGATGCTGTGAAATTTATGGCGCCTCAGGTTGAGGTAGTTATTGTGGTGGGAAGCAAGGCAAGCTCGAACTCGAATCGCTTGCGTGAATTAGCTGAAAAACTCGGCGTACCGGCTTACATGGTGGATGCACCAGAACAACTTCAGGCTGAATGGTTTGCGGGCAAGAAACGTGTTGGCCTTACTGCGGGGGCATCAGCGCCAGAGAGCCTAGCGCTCTCGATTGTGGAAAAGATTCAAGAGTTTGGCCCGCGTAGTATTCGTAATCTCGAGGGTGTAGTCGAGGACATTACTTTCTCGTTGCCCAAAAATTTAGTTGGCTAGCCAAAAACAATAAAGGAGCCCAAGGCTCCTTTATTAAATTGAATCTTTATATTGCTTAAGCAACTTGTTTGAGCAACTCTCTCAAAATATTGCACATCTGACGGATTTCATCATCAGAAACATTGAGTGCAGGCATAAAGCGCAAGAGATTGGGTCTTGGTGAGTTGATCAACAATCCTTCTGGGCCTCTATCGCGAGCAAGCTCAACTAATTTGGCGCCAATATCACTGCTCAACATAAGGGCGCGTAATAAGCCTTCACCCCGTTCACCATCTAAATTAAATTCTGCTGAAATAGCACGCAGTTCTTTGCTCAGTAACTCGCCTTTGGTGCGAACAGAGTCCAGGAAGCCTGGCGCTAATAGTTGCTCGATCACACTAATGCCAACTGCGGTCATGAGTGGGTTGCCGTTATAGGTGCCGCCTTGATCGCCTGGAACAAAGCAAGCAACTGCATCGGTTGCCATGAGTGCAGCTAATGGAACGCCACCACCGATACCTTTACCTAAGGTCATGATGTCAGGTTCGATGCCGTAATGTTGATAGGCAAAGAGTTTTCCAGTACGCCCACAGCCAGCTTGCACTTCATCCACGATCAACAAGATATTGTTTTCTTTAGTGAATTTACGCAGGCTTTGCATAAATTCTTTCGTAGTGGGGATCACGCCACCTTCGCCTTGAACTGGCTCGAGCATGATTGCAACTGTTTTGTCAGTGACTAGTTTTTTGACAGAGTCCAAGTCATTCAAATCGGCTTTTGGAAAGCCGGGAACTTGCGGGGCAAACATGGTGTCCCAACCTGGCTTGCCAGATGCACTCATGGTCGCTAAGGTACGACCATGAAAGCTGTGATCAAAGGTGATGATTTCAAAGGCGCCGGACTTATTGAGTTGACCCCATTTACGAGCCAACTTGATGGCGCCCTCATTTGCTTCAGCGCCACTATTAGCAAAAAATACTTTGTTAAAGCAGCTGTTCTCTGTCAGAAGATTTGATAAGCGAATCATTGGTTCGTTATAGAACGCTGGGCTCGGGTTAATCAGTTTCTTAGCTTGAGCATTGAGCGCTTCAATCATTCCTGGGTTGCTATGACCTAGGCAGTTCACAGCCCAACCTTGCAAGAAGTCTAAGTAACGCTTGCCATTGTTATCGGTGAGCCATGAGCCCTTACCCTCAACCATCATCACTTCTGGTCGCTTAGTAATAAACATCACTGAGTGGGCATCTACGGATTGGGCTGGCTTATTCATATCGTGTACGAAGTGAGATCAAATGAGGTTTCTATTATCACGCTTAGTGGGCTAGCTTGTTGCAAGATCAGCTGCGCTGGTAAAGGAGTCTGCAAAGAACTCCTCCTCGGGTAGCTTGCACTGAGAAGAAAAGTCTTGGCGGGCTGCGTTAACCATGGCGGGGGCGCCGCAGGCATAGACCTGGTAAGGGCTAAGGTCGGCATGGTCAGCGATCACAGCCTGATGCACAAAGCCAGTGCGCCCAGTCCATTGATCTTCTGGAAGGGCATCGGAAATAACGGGGATGTATTTGAAGTCTGGAATTTCTCTTACCCATGATTTGCAAAGCGCATCGAGGTAAAGGTCGCTAGGGCGACGTCCGCCCCAATACAGATGAATCGGGCGTTGAATCTTTTTGAGCTGCATTTGCTCGACAATGGATTTAATGGGAGCAAAGCCAGTGCCTGCCGCAACAAAAATGATGGGTTTCTTGGAGTCTTCTCTCAGGAAGAAGCTGCCCAATGGACCCTCAAAGCGCAGGATATCTTTTTCTTTTAATGCGGGATCTTTTGCGCCAAAGACAAAGTCGGTAAAGAGTCCGCCTGGCAAGTGGCGAATGTGTAACTCTAAAGGGCCCTCTTGATCAGGCGCATTGGCAATGGAGTAGGCGCGGCGCTGTCCATCTTTGAGAAGGAATTCTAAATACTGACCCGCCAGAAATTGAAAACGCTCAGCTGCTGGTAGTTGCAACTTCAGAATTGCCACATCTGTACTGGGTTTAGAAATGGCATTCACACGACAAGGCACCTTTCTGATAGCGATATCGCCAGCACCCTGAACTTCACGTGCTTCAATCAGGAGATCAGATTTTGGGTGAGCACAGCAAAACAAGGTGCCGCCAGCGGCCTCATCAGCAGAGCTTAAGGCAGCAGCACTATGTTGGCCGTGCTCCACCTGACCCTCTAGAACCTTGCCTTTACAGGATCCGCAGGCACCGTTTTTGCAGCCATAAGGAAG
>NZ_NCFJ01000768.1:802-1231 GCF_002281105.1 Polynucleobacter sp. 35-46-11 | reverse complement strand
TGCGATCAAGCACATCAACTTCTCTTTGGGTTAGGAGTCTAAATCTCTCTTTGATCTCTTTGAGCTCCGAAGATTGTTCTTTACTGAGATAAGCCTTTGATAGCATTTCATTGATTAAGCCACAAAGCTTTTCTTCATCTACTGGTTTTTGAATAAAGTCAAAAGCCCCTTTTTTGAGCGCGTTTACCGCAGTGGTGATCTCCCCATGGCCAGTAATAAATGCGATGGGAATATTAAGGCCCATATTCAGAAGCGTTTCTTGAAGTTCGATTCCAGACATGCCACCAAGTTGAATATCTACTAAAGCACAGCCCAAAGATTGGTGATCACTTGCGTCTAATGATTGTAAGAATCTTTCGGCACTTTCATGAGGGCTCACTCTAAAACCATTGGCATTTAGAAGTAAGGATAATGAATCCCGAATCGCCC
>NZ_NCFJ01000768.1:0-702 GCF_002281105.1 Polynucleobacter sp. 35-46-11 | reverse complement strand
CGATCACATAAACTACGCCGCTTTGGATGGAGGGTTTGGTATTGGTGGGATTTGAAGTTGCTTGCCGCATGTTCACTGGGTTAATGCTTTCATTCTTTGAGTCACTAAAGCCAGAGCTTCTTGTGCATTTTTGGCAATTTCACCACTTCCGGACTTGCCAACAACAAAATAATTGTCTTTATGAATGTAAATGTGGATATAAAGCTCAGTTTTATTGGCGCCAATCACAATTTGTAATATGGGTTCGCGGCTTGCTCTGTCATAGCTCTCGGTAAAGCTGGTGTAATCCATAGTGTCAGCATGTTGACTAGCAATCTCGCGTATTTGGCTGCTTAAGCCTTCAACCAACTTGCAATATTCTTGATAAAAGAGAGGGTTTGAGTGTCGCAGCTCCTCTATCGCAATAGCGTGTAGTGTGCTGTTGGCCATGGTCGTATTAAATGATTTCTAGATGGACATGGGCATCAAGACTATCTGCCGGACCGCGTTTATCTAAAACAGCCAGTCTTAATCCCTCTTGTTTAAAGTCTTCAAGACTGGGATGAAATCCATCGCCTCCCAGACTGACGATGTATGTCCAAATCACTTGATCTCGTTGATCTTTACGGTAGATGTCGACTATTCGTTTCATAGTAGCTTTCTATGAAAATAACTATACGCCCAGAACCTTCATTTAGTTCTAATTTTTTATAATGCACTGCC
>NZ_NCFJ01000767.1:657-1360 GCF_002281105.1 Polynucleobacter sp. 35-46-11 | reverse complement strand
TGATCCACTATTGACCAAAGACTATCTAGGAACACTCAAAGATGAAGAATCTGATATCGTATGGCCAGAGTCAACACGTATTCTCTTAGTAGAGGACAATACATCGAACCAACTCGTAGCTCAAGGAATGCTAGAGAGTATCGGCTTACGTGCAGACATAGCCGCCAATGGTCTGGAAGCACTGGAGTCTTTGCAACTAGCACAGGAAGAATCTGTTCCCTATACCTTTCTCCTAATGGATTGCCAGATGCCAGAAATGGATGGCTATACCGCTAGTACTGCAATACGTGCAGGAAAAGCAGGAGAAGCAAATAAAAAAATACCGATCGTTGCAATGACAGCCAATGCTATGAGCGGTGATAGAGAAAAGTGTATCCTAGCAGGTATGGATGATTACGTCAGTAAGCCAATCAATCTATCGGTACTTAAAGCAATGCTTGTGAAATGGATATTAAAAGATGGAGCCGTAGAATTACCGCTCATAAGAGAAACAAGAGACACAAACCATTCTAGAAAGAAGCATACGACGCAACTGCCTCTATGGGATAAAGCAGATGCTATGAGTCGTCTTGGAAATAACACTACCCTATTAAACATGGTCATGCAATCCTTTATGAGCGATGGACTAAAATCACTTGCTCTGCTCAATAAAGCAATACAACAAAACAATAGTGAAGACGCACAACTGCATGCCCATTCACTG
>NZ_NCFJ01000767.1:0-591 GCF_002281105.1 Polynucleobacter sp. 35-46-11 | reverse complement strand
CAGTGCTTTAAAACTGCAAGACATCGCTAAGCACTTAGAAGAGTTGGCTCAAAATAAAAAGCTTGATGATGTCAAAGCTGGCTATGGCGAGTGCGAGCAGGTACTTAATGAGACGCTTGCGCTGTTTGAATCACATCTTGCCAAAGAGATTAAACCAAGCGTTAAGAAAAAACGCATCGACCCTCTGCAAATGGCTATCAAGCTGCAAGATCTCAAAAAAGAGATCGAAGCGGGGGCGTATATCGATACCGATGCGTTTGGGATTTTTGCCGACTATACTGATGAAGTGTTAACGGCGCGCTTAAATACATTAAAAGGGCATATAGATCGTTTTGATACGGATCTGGTACTTAAGCAAATTGAAGCCATTATGGCAGAATTGGAGTAGGCGATGAATGGCAAGCCAGTTATATTAATAGTGGACGATACCCCCAGCAATATTCAGATATTAGCTCAACTACTAAATGAAGACTATACAATCAAAGTAACCACGAGTGGCGCGAGAGCGCTGGAGCTTGCAGGTCAAGACCCAATACCTGATTTGATTCTTTTGGACGTACTTATGCCGGAGATGAATGGATACGATGTCCT
>NZ_NCFJ01000179.1:0-4615 GCF_002281105.1 Polynucleobacter sp. 35-46-11 | reverse complement strand
CTCTCAGCAGAGAGGTTGCAGCATAAGTTGGCAGGTAAGTTGAGTCCTGAGCAAGAAGAGATGATGAATCGCAGTACTGAAACGATCATCGGACAAGTTCAGGCAATGAAAGAGATGGTGAATGATTTTAGGGATTTTGCAAAAACGCCCAGCCCACAACTAAAGTCAGTCTCAATCAACGCCTTGATACAGGAGATTTTGGGTTTATATGAGGGAAGCCCCATAAAAACTCACCTTGATGAGCGCAGCCCAAATATTATGGGTGATCCTACGCAACTTAGACAGATTATTCATAATCTTTTGCAGAACGCACAAGATGCTACTCTTGAGGGTGAGCATCAAGCTGAGCCAGTCGAAGTCAAAACTGAAATAGTGCCTTACGGCGAAGTCAATGGTGTGCCACAGAATGCGGTGCGCCTAACGATAAGTGATAGCGGTTCAGGATTTCCAGCTAAGATATTGGCAAGGGCTTTTGAGCCGTACGTAACAACAAAGAGTAAGGGCACTGGATTGGGTCTGGCAGTAGTGAAGAAAATCGTAGATGACCACGGCGCCAAAATTGAAGTTCGGAACCGTATTCGAGGGGATGAAGTGATCGGCGCACAAGTATCAATTTTGTTTATGAATCTGGCAAAAGAGGCAGCATAAGTATGGCAAGTATTTTGGTGGTCGATGATGAGATGGGAATCCGAGAGCTTCTTAATGAGATTCTGACGGATGAAGGCCACACTGTTTATGCGGCCGAGAGCGCTATGCAGGCTCGCACAATCCGCGAACAAATGCGTCCAGACCTCGTCTTGCTGGATATTTGGATGCCTGAAGTTGATGGCATTACCCTATTAAAAGAGTGGTCCAAGACGGGTCAACTCACGATGCCAGTAGTTATGATGTCTGGCCATGCCACGATTGATACCGCAGTTGAAGCTACCCGCATTGGCGCACTTAACTTCTTGGAAAAGCCCATCGCGCTTCAAAAATTACTCAAAACTGTTAACAAGGCTCTTGAGAGTGCACCTAAGTTTATTGAGCCTGTTGAGGAAAGAGTGCCTTCTGCGTCCTCATCCAGCCCCACCCCTAGAGTGGCAGCCAGTGAGAAGGTCACTCAAGTACAAGAGGGTGAGTACATTAGTGGGATTGCAAAAACTTACTTTGATTTGCCGCTTCGTGAGGCCAGGGACTTATTCGAAAAAGCCTACTTCGAGCATCAAATGATCATCATGGGTGGTAGCATGACTAAGATTTCTGAATACACTGGTTTAGAGCGCACACACCTCTACCGCAAGTTAAAAGCTTTAGGAATCGACACCTCACGCAATAAAGCCGAGCAGTAAACACCAAGTATGAGTCCCTTGTAATGTTCTTTGGGACTATTGGTGTGGCGCACAGCATTGACATTGCGACGGATCATTGCGCTAACATCATTTCGGAATTATTCCCATGGAAATAAAGGTTAACTTTCTCGATAAGTTGCGTCTCGAAGCCAAGTTCGATGACTTCACGGTAATTGCTGATCAGCCCATTCGATATAAAGGGGATGGTTCAGCCCCGGGACCTTTTGACTACTTTTTGGCTTCCTCCGCTTTATGTGCCGCCTATTTTGTAAAGCTGTATTGCGACACACGCAATATCTCAACCGAGAACATTCGACTTTCACAAAATAATATTGTCGACCCAGAAAATCGTTACCAACAGATATTCAAAATTCAGGTTGAATTGCCAGAGGATATTTCTGCCAATGATCGCCAGGGTATCTTGCGATCCATCGAGCGCTGTACGGTCAAGAAAGTCGTACAGGCGGGCCCGGAGTTTGTCATTGAAGAGGTTAAGAATCTCGATGCTGATGCGCAGAGCCTTTTAACTTTGAACTCGGCCTCAGATGTAAGCACCATTATTCCAGGTAAGGATTTGCCGCTAGAGCAAACCATTGCGAATATGTCTGGTGTGCTTGCCAATCTAGGAATTAAGATTGAAATTGCCTCATGGCGTAACCTGATTCCTAATGTATGGTCTTTACATATTCGCGATGCACACTCGCCAATGTGCTTTACCAATGGCAAAGGCTCCACAAAAGAAAGCGCGCTAGCCTCAGCCTTGGGCGAGTATATCGAGCGACTCAGCAATAACCATTTTTATGCTGGTGCATTTTGGGGTGAGGATATAGCCAATAGCAATTTTGTTCATTATCCAAATGAGCGTTGGTTTAAGCCAGGACCAAAAGATGCGCTACCTAAAGAAATTCTGGATGAGTATTGCCTAGAGATTTTTAATGCTGATGGTGAACTGCGAGCCTCACATTTAATCGATACCAATTCTGGCAATGTAGAGCGGGGAATTTGTTCATTGCCATATGTACGTCAGTCAGACGGTAAGACTGTGTATTTCCCATCCAACTTAATTGAAAATTTGTATGTCAGTAATGGCATGAGCGCTGGCAACACACTTGCTGAAGCGCAGGTGCAATGCTTGTCAGAGATTTTTGAACGAGCAGTTAAACGTCAAATTATTGAAGAAGAAATTGCTTTGCCAGACGTGCCACAAGAAGTGCTTGCAAAATACCCCGGTATTCTGGCGGGCATTCAGAGTCTTGAAGAGCAGGGCTTTCCGGTGTTGGTAAAAGACGCATCATTAGGCGGCATCTAACCTGTTATGTGCGTTACTTTAATGAACCCAAGAACGGGCGGAGTATTTGCATCCTTTGGGGCGCATCCAAGATTGGAAGTCGCCCTGGAGCGGAGCCTAACTGAACTTCTGCAAGGCCGTAGTCTAGAAGGCTTGAATGATTTACCGCCGCCTACTTTCGCTAGTGAGGCGGTGACTGAGCCAAATAATTTTGTTGAGCACTTTATTGACTCTAGTGGCATTGTGTCGTGGCGATTCTTCAGCGCTAAATCAAATTACGATTTTGTTGAGTGGGACTTTTCAGGTCATGGCGAGCACTCCAATAGAGATGAAGCGGCAACCCTGTTTGGCATTCTTAAAGATATGGGTAAAGAAGCTTATGTAGCAGTGTATGACGAGCTGGGAGCGATTGCTTGCAGAATCCTGGTGCCAGGGTATTCCGAGGTGTACCCGATAGAAGATTTGGTTTGGGATAACACGAACAAGGCCCTGTTATTCCGTGCTGATATTTTGAATCTACACAAACTAGATAATGCCAATCTAAGGAAGCTACTAGAAAATCTAGAAAATAATGAACTTGATGAGTATGGTGATATCGCCACATTGATTGGTATTGAGTTTGACGAGAATACGCCATGGGGTCAATTAACGGTTCTTGAGCTGAAGCTCTTAATTAATCTGGCATTGAAACAATTTGAAGAGGCGCATGAACTTGTTGGCGCTTTTCTGCAATACAACGACAATGCGGTCGAACGCAAACTGTTTTATCAGGCCTTAAATACAGTGCTTGAGATTGAGCTTGATGAGAATTTAGAGCTAAATGACTATCTGCAAAATCTACGACGTATGTTTAGCAAGGAAAGAATCGATGCGGTTTTGGGATCAGTAAGTGGTAGTGTGCGCTTCTTTGGATTAACTCCAACAAGCACGAAGTTAGAGGGCTTAGAGAGGCACCATCGTTTAATCGACAGTTATAAAAAATTACATTTGGCCCGGTCCTCTAGATAGGGGCTAATTACTATTTAGGCTGACCCATGTCGAACATTAAAGAATTGGCGATTATTGGAGACGGCTTTGCTGCAGCTGTAATGGTGGCGCATCTCTTGCGCAGGGGCATTGCGCCCACCGCTATAACGGTGATTGGCTCAGGCACCCTAGGAAAGGGAAATGCATATGGTTGTGACAATCTACATTTTCGACTAAACATCCGTGAGAATTTGCCAATCATTTTTTCAGATGACCCCTTGCATTTTTCAAGGTGGGCTAAAGAGCATGTAAATGATCCAGAAGCAAAGACTGATGCAGGATATTTTTATCTTCGCCAAGATTTTGGTCGGTATGTTTCTGAACTGATTTCTACTGAATCTAAACCAGATGACATTGAACAAATTAAAGCTAAAGTTCTTAGCTTAAGTTCGGCCGATAATTCTTGGAATCTTGTTCTTGATAACCAAGCGGTATTAAGTGCAAAGCGAGTCATTATCGCGACTGGCAATCCCCCGCCCACTTGGCCTTGCGTAGTCACTAATCCTTATCCCAATCTATCTGCATCATGTCTTGTTGAGAACCCTTGGACGGGACATGGATTAGTCGGGGTCGAAGCCCATGAGAGGATTATTTTGCTTGGTGGAGGATTGACAGCATTAGATGCCATTAATAATTTGGTAGAGCGTAAGCATCTTGGACAAATATATGTGATTAGTCCGAGAGCCATTTTTCCTCCAGCCCAGGCGAATTGGGAAAGAAAGATTCAGCCCGTTTGGCCGCAGAATTTAAGTCCAGCTAAATTCATTCGTTTCATACGAGATTATTTGCCATCAACATCCACTACGAGCACAGAGTGGCAGAGCGCATGGGAAGAGTTGAGGACAAATATTAATATCATTTGGCAACAATTCTCCGTGCATCAAAAGCGAACTTTATTTAAGAGAGTGGGTTGGCTATGGAATTTATATCGCTTTAGGGCATCACCTCAAACCATCGCTGCTTATGAGCA
>NZ_NCFJ01000178.1:0-4629 GCF_002281105.1 Polynucleobacter sp. 35-46-11 | reverse complement strand
CTGAGCTACGAGCCTATATAGCCATAGAGTTTATCACCGGCGCCGTACTTGGGTCACCCCTTTGACTTCCTCAAGACCATTTTGAACCAAGCGCAAGGCTTCTGAGTCCTTAATTTCCACAGTCAACAGGATTTGAGCAAGGCCTCGTTTAGCTGATTTACGCAAATCAATCACATGAACACCCTGCCTTGTCAGAATTTCAAACAATTCGCGCATGAGTTCAGGACGATCAAGACCAGTAATAGCCAGATCCGCTGGGAATACGCGTTTTGGATCACTTGTTGTCAGAGTTTCTGGGGTCGACTCATTCCAGGCAGTCTGAATAACCCGCTCAGGCGCCCGCTCCAATAAGCCTCTAAAAGTTTTACAGGATCTTCTATGAATCGATACACCACGACCTTGAGTCACAAATCCAGCAATAGCATCTGGAGGCACCGGTCTGCAGCAACGCGCCAACTGAGTTAGTAATGAATCTACCCCGACAACCAACACATCGCCTGCCTGACCCTGTCTACGGGTACTTTGCTTCAGAATAATTTCTGGCGCTGGTGCAGTCACCTTGGTTTCTAGCTTCTGCTCCGTTTTAATATCGCTAGACTTTGCACCAGCCTCTTCATCATCTAAGGCATTAAACCAAGTGCGCACACGAGTACGGGCACGCTGTGAGCGCAAGTAGTTGCGATTAGGGCTTATCCAATCACGCGAGGGGCCACCATGCTTTACAGCAATGATTTCAATAGTCTGACCATTTTGTAGCGGCGTATCTAATGGCACCATAGCTCCATCAACTCGAGCACCACGACAGCGGTGCCCCAGATCAGTGTGCACTGCGTATGCAAAGTCGATTGGTGAGGAACCCTTCTCCAAGGAAATGACTTTGCCCAGAGGTGTGAGAACATAAATATGATCATCAATCTCATGATGCTTTAATTGCTCCCATGCATCTTCTTTCCAGGAGATCAGCTGCCTAGCCCAAGCAATCTGGCGCTCGTAGGCTACTGCTGCACTATGTGTGCCAGTTTGATGGCTGGGGTTTGGTGTGTTCGGAGTATTGGAGGCAGATTTATTTTTTGATGGTGTTGCAGCACCAATATAAGCACCCTCCTTATAACGCCAGTGCGCAGCCAATCCATACTCAGCCTGTTGATGCATTTCATTTGTACGCACCTGAATCTCAAATGCCGTTCCATGCTCATCCATCACTACGGTATGCAAAGATTGATAGCCGTTAGGTTTGGGCCTCGCAATATAGTCATCGAATTCACGTGGTACTGGCTGCCAGACGTTGTGCACTATTCCTAAAATGGCGTAGCAAGATTTAACATCCTCCACTAGAACCCTAAATGCTCTGACGTCATAAAGATTGGCAAAGTCGAGTGACTTGCCCTGCATCTTTTTCCAAATACTGTAGATGTGTTTTGGGCGACCCTGAACCTCACCCTGAATATGAGCGGCAGTTAATTCTTCCTGAAGCTTTTTGACAATTTGCTCAATAAAAGATTCACGCTCAATGCGCTTGCCATCGAGCATCTTGGCAATATCTCGATAGATCTCTGGAGACAGAACTCGAAACGCTAAGTCCTCCATCTCCCATTTCATTTGCCAGATACCGAGGCGATTTGCGAGCGATGCATCAATATTAAGAATCTCTTGCGCCCAGGCTTTTGGCATCTCCATTTTTTCATGGGTAATCCAGCGCAAGGTTTGCAAGCGTGAGGCAAGATAAATGAGGACCACACGTAAGTCGTCACCAAAAGCCAGCAACATCTTTCTCAGCATTTCTTCTTGCCCGGAGATGCTGAGACCACCATCATTACGGACGAGCTTAGCTTGAGCCTGCCTTAGACCACGATAACCAATCAACAGTTTGGCTGACTCATCGCCAATCAGTTTAGTGAGGGATTCTTTGCCGTGAGTCCGTGCGATATTACTTGCAGCAGTTAATGTAGCCTCGTCTAGATGAAGCAATTTCAGAATACTCAGAACACCGGCAGCATGACTTTCAGAGGGCTCTCCATACCAGCCATCTATGATTTTGATGCTCTCAGATACATTGCCAGCATTTGACATGGAAGACCGAAATCCTTAACTAAAGAATTCTTTTGCTAAAGCAACTTGTTCTGACTTCACAAAGGCAGGCGCATGTCCCACTCCTGGAATTTCAATACTCCGAATGTATGGGTTGACCTTACACATCTCGGCCACTGTTTTAGCAGAGAGTAAATCCGATTCACCGCCACGAACGATCAGCATCGGGATATGAATTTGCTTAAAGGCGTGCCACATTGCCATCTCACCTGCCTTCGCCATTATTGGATTAACAGATGCAAACGGTACAGAAATATCAGGGTCATAGTGCATCACCCAAAGGCCATCTTTTTGTACAAGCATCGGGCCGTTATAAATCTCCCACTCTTCTGGCGTATGGCTACCAAACGATGCACAGATCTCATTTAGACGCTGCAGCGCATCTGCGCGATTGGCAAAGCTAAAAGCTTGCCCAACGTAAGAGCCTAAACGTTTAATGGCCTCAGGCTCAATCCGAGGACCCACATCGTTAATTAACATACGACGTATTGGATTCTTGGGCATTGAGGCATAGACCATGCCAATGAGGCCGCCCATCGAAGTTCCAAACCAGTCGACTTGTGCAACCCCGAGATGCTGAATCAAGCTTGCCATATCTGCGACGTATTGAGGAACAGCATAGAGCATCGGATTCTTTAATCGATCAGAGTCGCCACGCCCAACTACATCAGGACAGACGACGTAGTAATCATTGCTCATTGCCTGCGCAAGGGTTTTGAAATCACTACCCCTACGAGTTAGGCCATGAACACAAACCAAAACCTTTGGGTTGTTAGGATTGCCCCAGGCGTGATACGCCATGCGATGCGGTCCGTCGGGACTAGTGCAAGTGACAAAGAAAGTATCTCCATGATGAATCACATTGGATTTTTTAATCTCATCTTCGAGTTCTTCACCATGAGTATGCTCATCCACCATACCCGCAATCTCAGGCTGCAGAGTGACGTGATCAATCCCATGCTTATTCAATAGCATCTCGTTGATGCGCGCCATGATTTCTGGCCACTCACTCATCTGCTCGATTTCAATATGGCCAATAAGCGCTGGAAAACTTGGTGTCATTTCCCAAACGTGTAAATCATGCACTGCCAATACACCGGGAACATTTTTAAGATCGTTGCCCACTTGCAGGTAATCAATATGTAAAGGCACACCCTCCATCAAGAAGTGATATGACTCACGCAAAATGGAAATAGTAGATTTCAAAATCAGCAAAGAAACCAAAATGGAGAGAATTGCATCGATTGGCATCCAACCAGTCAGCTGGATAACAATGCCCGCAATCAATGCGGCTACAGAGCCCAACAAGTCACCCATGACATGAACCAAAGCAGCACGTGTATTAACACTTTTCTTATCACGCGAAAGTACCCATGCCACAACGATATTCATCAGCAGGCCGATTGCGGCTACGACTGTGACTGTCAATCCATCCACTTGGTGCGGATCATAAAATCGGCTCACTGCTTCCACCATAATCCAAGCGACTAAAGCCAACATCGCAAGACTATTTACAAATGCAGCAAGCGCTTCTGCTCGACCAAATCCAAATGAATGTTTTGGTGATGGGGGGCGACGGGAAATAATCTGGGCTAGTAAAGCCAAGCCTAGCGCAGCTGCATCCGTCACCATGTGACCTGCATCGGATATCAAGGCTAATGAATTTGCGAAATACGCTGCAGCACCTTCAACACCAGAAAAACCTAATGTCAGAACTAGGGCAATGAGGAGAAGGTTTTGATTGGAGACCTGCTTGGCATGAGCATGTTTAGCATCACCCTGCTTATGTGCATGAAGAGAATGATCTGCAGCACTCATAGAAGACTCTTTAGAAATAGAAATGGGGTCATTGACCCCATTATTTCACTATCCAGTAGAAAAGGTTAGAAACCCGTTGTATCTACAGGGGCACCTGTTTTGGACACTACCTCTTCCTTGGTGACGCCTGGAGCTAACTCTACCAACTTCAAACCCTTTGGAGTGATATCAAGCACGCACAGATCGGTGATGATGCGACTAATAACACCCACACCAGTCAATGGCAAAGTGCACTTAGGCAGAATCTTGATTTCTTCTGTGCCGTCTTTCTTCTTAGCAACGTGCTCCATCAGAACAACCACATGCTTAACGCCAGCAACCAAATCCATGGCGCCGCCCATGCCCTTCACCATCTTGCCAGGAATCATCCAGTTAGCTAAATCGCCATGCTCGCTCACCTGCATTGCACCCAAAATCGCAATGTTGATCTTTCCACCACGAATCATTCCAAATGAATCTGCAGAAGAAAAAATGGAAGAGCCAGGCAAAGTCGTAATCGTTTGCTTGCCCGCATTAATTAAATCTGCATCAATAGTTGCTTCCGTTGGAAATGGGCCAATACCCAATAATCCATTCTCAGACTGGAGCCATACTTCCATTCCTTCAGGAACATGGTTAGCCACCAGGGTTGGCATACCAATACCCAAATTGACGTAGTAACCATCCTTTAACTCTTTAGCAGCACGTGCTGCCATTTCATCTCTATTCCAAGGCATATCAATC
>NZ_NCFJ01000177.1:0-4641 GCF_002281105.1 Polynucleobacter sp. 35-46-11 | reverse complement strand
TGCTCTAACCAGCTGAGCTACGAGCCTATATAGCCATAGAGTTTATCACCGGCGGCGCACTTGGGTCACCCCTTTGACCTCTTCAAGACTGTTTTGAACTAAACGTAAGGCTTCTGAGTCCTTAATTTCCACGGTCAATAGGATTTGAGCAAGGCCTCGTTTGGCTGATTTACGCAAATCAATCACATGAATGCCCTGCCTTGTGAGGATTTCAAATAACTCGCGCATGAGTTCGGGACGATCCAGGCCAGTGACAGCCAGATCTGCCGGGAATACGCGTTTTGGATCATTAGTTGATGGGGTTTCTGGGGTCGACTCATTCCAGGCAGTTTGAATAACCCGCTCCGGCGCTCGCTCCAGTAAACCTCTAAAAGTTTTACAGGATCTTCTATGAATCGATACACCGCGACCCTGAGTCACAAAACCTGCGATCGCATCTGGCGGGACTGGTCTACAGCAACGAGCCAATTGAGTTAACAATGAATCCACCCCAACGACCAACACATCACCTGCTTGACCTTGTTTGCGGGTACTTTGCTTCAGAATAATCTCTGGTACTGATGTGATCGGCTTAGCCTCTGGCTTTTGCTCAGCTTTGACCTCAGCAGGCTTAGCACCAGCCTCTTCATCATCCAAGGCATTAAACCAAGTCCGCACACGAGTGCGGGCACGCTGCGAGCGTAAGTAGTTGCGATTAGGGCTTATCCAATCTCGTGAGGGACCACCATGCTTCACCGCAATGATTTCTATGGTCTGACCATTTTGTAGCGGCGTATCTAATGGCACCATGGCACCATCAACTCGAGCACCACGACAGCGGTGCCCCAGATCGGTATGAACTGCATACGCAAAGTCGATAGGTGATGAACCTTTCTCCAAGGAGATTACTTTTCCAAGCGGAGTTAGAACATAAATATGGTCATCAATCTCATGGTGCTTCAATTGCTCCCAGGCATCTTCTTTCCAGGAGATCAGCTGTCTAGCCCAAGCAATCTGGCGCTCATAGGCTACTGCTGCACTATGTGTGCCAGTTTGATGATTTGGGTTTGGTGTACTTGGGGTATTGGATGTGGGTTTATTTTTTGGCGGAGTTGCAGCCCCAACATAAGCACCCTCTTTGTAACGCCAGTGTGCAGCCAATCCATACTCTGCTTGTTGATGCATTTGATTGGTACGCACCTGAATCTCAAATGCGGTGCCATGCTCATCCATCACTACGGTATGCAAAGATTGATAACCGTTGGGTTTAGGCCTTGCAATATAGTCATCGAACTCACGCGGTACGGGCTGCCAGACGTTATGCACTATTCCTAAAATTGCATAACAGGATTTAATATCCTCCACCAGAACCCTAAATGCTCTGACGTCGTAGAGATTGGCAAAATCGAGTGACTTGCCCTGCATCTTTTTCCAGATGCTATAGATATGCTTTGGGCGACCCTGCACTTCACCTTCAATACGTGCGGCAGTTAATTCTTCTTTGAGCTTTCTGACAATCTGCTCAATGAATGATTCACGCTCAATGCGTTTGCCATCCAGCATCTTGGCGATGTCTCGATAGATCTCTGGAGACAGAACTCGAAATGCCAAGTCCTCCATCTCCCATTTCATTTGCCAAATACCGAGACGATTCGCGAGCGATGCGTCAATATTCAGAATTTCCTGAGCCCATGCTTTTGGCATCTCCATCTTCTCTTGGGTAATCCAGCGCAAGGTTTGCAAGCGAGAAGCAAGGTAGATGAGCACGACGCGCAAGTCATCACCAAAGGCCAACAGCATCTTTCTGAGCATTTCTTCTTGCCCAGAGATGCTGAGACCACCATCATTACGAACGAGTTTGGCTTGAGCCTGCCTGAGGCCACGGTATCCAATTAGAAGTCTTGCTGACTCCTCGCCAATCAACTTGATCAGCGCTTCTTTGCCATGGGTTCGAGCAATATTGTTTGCGGCAGTTAATGTTGCCTCGTCCAGATGAAGCAGCTTGAGAATACTCAGTACACCAGCAGCATGATTTTCAGAGGGCTCACCATACCAGCCATCAATGATTTTGATGCTCTCAGGTACATTGCCAGCATTTGACATGGAAGACTGAAATCCTTAACTAAAGAATTCTTTTGCTAAAGCAACTTGTTCTGACTTAACAAAAGCAGGTGCGTGACCTACCCCCGGAATTTCAATACTCCGAATGTAGGGGTTGACCTTACACATCTCAGCCACTGTTTTAGCTGAGAGCAAATCTGATTCACCGCCACGCACAATCAGCATCGGGACATGAATTTGCTTGAAGGCGTGCCACATTGCCATCTCACCTGCCTTCGCCATAATCGGATTAACAGATGCAAACGGTACAGAAATATCAGGGTCATAGTGCATTACCCAAAGACCATCCTTTTGCACGAGCATCGGTCCGTTATAAATTTCCCACTCTTCTGGTGTATGGCTACCAAACGATGCGCAGATCTCATTTAGGCGCTGCAGCGCATCTGCGCGATTAGCAAAGCTAAAAGGTTGGCCAACATAAGAACCTAAGCGTTTAATGGCCTCGGGCTCAATCCGTGGACCCACATCGTTAATCAACATACGACGGATTGGATTTTTAGGCATCGAGGCATAAACCATACCAATGAGACCACCCATCGAAGTTCCAAACCAGTCAACTTGAGCAACACCAAGGTGCTGAATCAAGCTTGCCATATCTGCAACGTATTGCGGCACTGCATAGAGCATTGGGTTCTTCAATCGATCAGAATCACCTCGCCCTACTACATCAGGGCAGACGACGTAGTAATCATTGCTCATCGCCTGCGCAAGAGTTTTGAAATCACTACCCCTACGAGTCAGGCCATGAACACAAACTAATACCTTTGGATTGCTAGGATTTCCCCAGGCGTGATACGCCATGCGATGCGGACCATCGGGGCTAGCGCAGGTGACAAAGAAGCTATCTCCATAATGAATCACATTGGGTTTTTTAATCTCATCATGCAATTGCTCATCATGCGTATGTTCATCCACCATACCGGCAATCTCAGGCTGTAGAGTGACGTGGTCAATCCCATGTTTACTCAACAACATCTCGTTGATGCGCGCCATGATTTCTGGCCACTCACTCATCTGATCAATTTCAATATGACCAATGAGTGCTGGAAAACTTGGTGTCATTTCCCAGACGTGTAAATCGTGCACTGCCAAAACACCAGGCACGTTTTTGAGATCATTGCCCACTTGCAGGTAATCAATATGTAAAGGTACACCCTCCATCAAGAAGTGATATGACTCACGCAAGATGGAAATGGTAGATTTCAAAATCAGTAACGAAACCAAAATGGAGAGAATTGCATCGATTGGCATCCAACCAGTCAATTGGATAACAATACCCGCAATCAATGCAGCTACAGAGCCTAACAAGTCACCCATAACATGCACTAAGGCCGCACGTGTATTAACACTTTTCTTATCACGCGAAAGTACCCAAGCCACAACGATATTCATCAGCAAGCCGATCGCAGCTACCACTGTGACTGTCAATCCATCTACTTGGTGCGGATCATAAAAACGGCTCACTGCCTCCACCATAATCCAGGCGACCAATGCCAACATCGCAATACTATTTACAAATGCAGCAAGCGCTTCTGCTCTACCAAATCCAAATGAATGTTTTGGTGATGGGGGACGACGAGAAATAATTTGGGCTAGTAAGGCTAAGCCTAGTGCAGCCGCATCCGTCACCATGTGACCTGCATCTGATATCAAGGCCAATGAATTTGCAAAATAAGCTGCAGCACCCTCAACACCAGAAAAACCTAATGTCAGAACTAAAGCAATCAGCAGGAGGTTTTGATTGGAAACCTGCTTGGCATGAGAGTGTTTGGCATCACCCTGCTTGTGTGCATGAAGCGAATGGTCTGCAGCACTCATATAAGGCTCTTTAGAAATAGAAATGGGGTCATTGACCCCATTATTTCACTATCTAGTAGAAAAGGTTAGAAACCCATTGTATCTACAGGGGCACCTGTTTTGGACAATACTTCTTCCTTAGTAACACCTGGCGCCAACTCCACCAACTTCAAACCCTTAGGAGTGATATCAAGCACACACAGATCAGTAATGATGCGACTAATAACACCTACACCAGTCAATGGCAAAGTGCATTTAGGCAGAATCTTGATTTCTTCTGTGCCGTCTTTCTTCTTCGCAACGTGCTCCATCAGGACAACCACATGCTTCACGCCAGCAACTAAGTCCATAGCACCGCCCATGCCCTTCACCATCTTGCCAGGAATCATCCAGTTAGCTAAGTCGCCATGCTCGCTCACCTGCATTGCGCCCAAAATCGCAATATTGATTTTTCCACCACGAATCATTCCAAACGAATCTGCCGAAGAAAAAATGGAAGAGCCAGGCAAAGTCGTAATCGTTTGCTTGCCCGCATTAATCAAATCCGCATCAATGGTTGCTTCCGTTGGAAATGGGCCGATACCTAATAATCCATTTTCAGATTGGAGCCACACTTCCATTCCTTCTGGAACGTGATTGGCCACTAGGGTTGGCATACCAATACCCAAATTGACGTAGTAACCATCCTTTAACTCTTTAGCAGCACGTGCTGCCATTTCATCTCTATTCCAAGGCATATCAATC
>NZ_NCFJ01000176.1:0-4673 GCF_002281105.1 Polynucleobacter sp. 35-46-11 | reverse complement strand
GCGCCTGCTGCGGCCGCTGCACCTGCAGTGCCTGCCGCTCCAGCAGTCTCCAATATATTTGAATCAGGCAGTTCACCTAAAGTAGAAAAGCTGCTTTCTGAAATCAGTGAAGTTAAATACTTACTGCAATCGCATGTTGCCGGTAATTTCTGGGGAAATATCCAACAGGAAAATACCCACGTTACCGAGATCGTGAAACACCTTCTCAATAGCGGATTCTCTCCCAAGCTATGCGCCGAGATTGCACGTAACTTGCCTCAGGACTTGAGTTTGCCAGCATTGCTAAAAAATGCCCGTGAACAAGTCAAATGCATGATCAAGACATCGCATGCCTTTGACATCTTTGATCGCGGCGGCGTCTTTGCCTTTATTGGACCTACCGGGGTAGGCAAAACAACCACTGTTGCCAAAATTGCTGCGCGTTGTGTATTGCGCTATGGCCGCAATCAAGTCGCCCTTCTCACAACCGATACCTATCGTATTGGCGCCCAAGAGCAACTCAAAACATTTGCAAAAATCCTGGGGCTTTCAGTCACTGCTGTGCGAGATAGCGAAGATTTAGCTGCAAAGATTAAGGACTTCTCTAATCGCAAGATTGTCCTGCTAGATACCGCCGGTGTGAGCCAACGCGATACGCTGATGGTTGAGCAATCTCAATTACTAGAGCATGGCTCCAACAAGGCACGTCGCATTTTAGTTATGAGCTCTACTACCGATCTGCGTACTCAAGAAGAAGTGATTAGCTTGCACAACCAGGCTATGCAAAATGCCAATGGTGAAAAACTGGATTCTGTCATCATCACCAAGATTGATGAGGCAGCCCATCTTGCACCAGTGATTGATAGTGTGATTCGTCATGATTTATCAGTCATGTTTGTCTCTAATGGTCAACGCGTTCCCGAAGATCTCAGTCAGCCCGATATTAATTATTTGAGTCACCGTGCGATGGCGATGCGTGCATTCTCAGAAACCTTCTCGATTACTGATGAACAGGTACCCGCTCTTCTTTCAGACCACCTGGGTGACTGGATTCGCAAAGTCAATCAATGAGTACAACAACTACAGGTAGCGTGGATCAAGCTGCGGGTTTACGCAATATCTTTGGCGCTGAGTTATCGAGGGTCATTTGTATTGCCAGTACGCTCGATCCAGACTCCACTATTCACTTGGGTCATGGCACAGCGCATAGTATTAAGCAGTTGGGTCACAGGGTACTTCTGATTGATGAGATTGCTTTATCAGATCGCAAAACAATGTCCGGGTTTTTATACCCAGTCCGCTATGACTTAGGACAAGTGTTTACTAGCTCCATCAATTTGGCAAGAAGCATTAAAGCCATTGAAGAGAATTTTTGGTATGCCACGAGCGTTAAATTGCGCCCAGAGATCGCCCATCGTTTTGCTAAATATCCTCAGCTGGATCAACGCTTAGTTAATCATGAAATTGATATCGACTACATCGTTTTTCCAACAATTGATCCTCAGGCAAATATCGTTGCCTACTACGGCAGTAATATCAAACGCATATTAGTAACCGCAAGCGATCAAGATTCCCTCAAAAAGGCCATGGTGATGATTCGTCAAATGGCAATTTTGCAAATTGATGAGCCGCTCTCCGTATTGATTGTGGGCGGTGAAGATGAAGCTGCTGGTTCTCAGGCCTTTGAAAAACTCCACAACGCATCCGTTTCTGCACTCGAGCAGCCCTTAGATTTCATTGGATGGATCAAAGCTTTGACTGCCGAACGCGTTGAGCTAGACCCTGATGATTTGACTTGGAATCCAGTCAGCAAAGGCGAGACGCATGAATTTGTGATGCCCATGGGATTCTTTAAGGCGATTTCCGCAAAGATTACGAGCTAAGTCGCATAAAATTAAGTATTCCCAATAAACGAGTTGTGATTGAAGCCATCCACTTATTCCCAGTCAATTGATATCAATCAAGCCATTGAAGAGCACTTACCGCTAGTCAAGCGGATTGCTCATCAAATTTGCTCAAGACTGCCGCCTAATGTGGAAGTGGACGACCTTATCCAAGAAGGTCTAACTGGTCTCCTAGATGCCCTAACCCGCTACGAGCCGCAGGCCAATTTAGCTTTTGAAGCTTATGCGAGAACTCGTATTCGTGGGGCTATCTATGACTCCTGCCGTAAAAATGACATTCTTCCACGTAATCAGCGGGATGAACTCGTAGGACTTGAAAAAGTCACCCGCAAGCTGGAGCAAAACTTAGGCCGCCACCCGTCCGAAAAAGAAATTGCCAGTAGCGCAGAAATCACCATTGAGGCCTACCATGCCATCATGGCCAATATGGTGCACTTGATGCCACTCGATGATTTATCAGATGATTTACTACCTTCTGATGCCGATGATTCAGACCCGATGAGAGCAGTTGCGATGAGTCAGTTGGCAGATCGCATAGCAACTATTCTTGAGGGATTACCTGAAAATGAAAAACTGGTATTTGCACTGCATTACCAGGAAGACTTGTCTTATCGAGAAATTGCCCAAGTGATGAACATCACCCCAGGCCGTATTAGCCAAATTCATACTCAGGGAATGATTCGGATTAGAGCCAAACTGAAAGTCTAATCACTAGCACCGTACGACTACTGCTCTCAGTTACAGAGACCTATATAGCGTGCGCATGTTCTGAATTTTTCCAAACTGCGCTTCCGCAGCATCAAATTCTTTATCGTAATTACCCTTGTTGGCATGCTGAAACATAATGAGCACTCGATGGGCTTGATCATGTTTTTGAAGGGTTGCCAGCACCAAGTAATAACAAGCCTTTTTATGATCTTGAGGAATGTATTCCCCTTTTTCATATAAACAGCCCAAGGTATAGGCAGACTGACGGCTCCCCTCTTCAGCGCCCTTGGCTAAATATGCAATACCCTTGCGAACATCCCTAGGCACACCTTGCTCTTCACCAAGACCTAAAGCATAGATATTTCCAAGATTACAGTAGGCATCATGCACCTCTTCCTTGATAGCCTTCTCGTAATACTCAATGGCAGTCTTATAGTCTTGCTTGATTTCTCCCATACCGCGCTCATGCATGAGACCCACATTGAAGTGGGCATAACCATTACCTAAACTGCTATTGGAATTTACCCAAGTAAATAGTTTATTAATTTGCTCTGGATCAAGATGACCATCAAAACACATCTTGGTTAGGGCAAACTGCGCTTCTTGATCTAAATCGATTGTCGCTAAGTCATAAAAAATCTCGAACGCAGCATCATACCTACCTTTTCTGAGATTTAAGGTGGCGATATCTAAACGAGAATTATCAAACTGCATAAAACACCAATCGATTAAGTGAAGGCTCTATTTTAGAACATGAAGCTTGATTTCAGTTTGAGCACAAAAAGAAAAAGCCTCAAAAGCTGTAGGCTTTTGAGGCTTGATTTATGTCTTAAATAATTCTTATAAGCACTTATAAAGCATGCGCAAATTCTGAATCTTGCCAAATGCTTCCTCGGCAGCAGACATCTCTGCATCGTAGTCTTCTTTATGGCTATGGACAAAAATATGAAGCACCCGCTTTGCCTGATCATGGCCTTGTAGCGCTGCCAGTGAGAGGTAATAAAACGCTTTTTTAAGATCCTGCGGAACAAATTCACCTTTGCCATAGAGTGAGCCCAAGGTATAAGCACACTGCCGACTACCCTCTTGAGCGCCCATGGCTAAAAACTTGATTCCACTATTTACATCTCGCGGCACTCCTTGATCCATACCCAAGCCTAGCGCAAGAATATTGCCTAAATTACAGTAGGCATCCTTAACTTCCTCTTTAATAGCCTTTTGATAGTACTCAACTGCCACCTTGTAATTCTGAGCAACTTTTCCAAGACCACGTTCGTGCATCAACCCCACATTAAATAGCGCATAGCCGTTGCCTAAACTGGTATGGCCATTTTGTAGTTCATAGAATTTTTCAATGTGTTCTGGAGAGAGATTTCCATCAAATACCATTTTGGTCATCAGGAAAACTGCATCATCATTTTGGTCATTTACTGCGCAGTCATACAAAATATCAAAGGCAACATCAAACTTGCCTTTCTGCATATTTAATTGACCTAGTTCAATTGCACCGTAACCCATAATCCCTAGCTCCTAGTAAGACATTTATTTTATTGAATGGCTCATTATCGATGAATTTTTATTGCCCTACATTAGGGCATAAAGTTAGCACCAGGAGGCTTCCTGATACCAGTAATTAATGCGCCTGTTTACCCTAGAGCTCTGAATGGCCGTCCTGGTGCTCACAAATTCATTTTCATTTAAGCGGGTTGGCTCATAAAGCTCACAACCCACTCGGACTCGTGACTCCTCCAGAAGGCTTGGTCTAATGCTCCGAATAATGAGATCGAACTTAGCGGTGCGAGCTTGCAATCTCTCCAAGGTGCAACCACTCCAAACTTTTCCGACCTCTAGTTCCGTAGCCCCAAGACGAATATCAAACTGAATACCCTTATCGGAAATATCCACAATATCGGCAATCATTTCCTTGCCAACACTGAAATAAATTAAGGCCTTAAATGCCCTATCAGGTGGGGCCGGAACCCTAAAATCTTCTCGACGCTGAATTAGAGCTACTTCCCTGGGAATGTCACATGCTAGCAATCCGCTATCTAAGGATCGCAGCCCCTGCATTGAAAATTGCAA
>NZ_NCFJ01000175.1:0-4738 GCF_002281105.1 Polynucleobacter sp. 35-46-11 | reverse complement strand
TATTCATTATAAATACTATATTGAATATGGCCATTTATGAGCTATCTTCTAAGCATAAATGTACCGCTAGATTTAGCGGTTATCTCACCGGCCTCATTTAAAACTACGGCCTCGCAATAATTAATCGTTTTTCCAGACTTCAGGACGTTGCCCTCCACCACAATCTTGCCAACGCTCGGGCGCAAAAAACTCACATTCATGTCAATTGTCATAGCACCAAGAGGCTGATTCACGGTACTGCGGGCTGCTGCCCCCATCGCAAAATCCAAGAGCGTCATCACAACTCCACCATGGGCAATATGAAAGCTGTTCTCAAACTCGGGCTTAATCACCAAGCTAATACGGGATTCGCCACCTTCAGCATACTCAGGCACCACGCCCAGGTGAGCCAAAAAAGGAATGGTTAAACCAAAATACGTAGTGTCATTTGAACTGGATGTCATAGGAAAATTGAAATTTAATAAATGGTCGGGGCGAGAGGATTTGAACCTCCGACCACATGCACCCCATGCATGTACGCTACCAGGCTGCGCTACGCCCCGACGAGAAGCGAAATTGTATCAGTTACTGGTTAGAGAGAATTTGCAGAACAGCTTGCAACTCATCGCGCAATCGAAGCTCACCACGAGCCTCATCAAGACGATTTCTGGCGCCACTAATCGTAAAGCCCTCTTCATATAAAAGCGCCCTAATCTTGCGAATTAAGACCACCTCATGATGCTGGTAGTAGCGACGATTACCACGACGCTTTTGAGGGCTTAACTGTGAGAATTCTTGTTCCCAGTAGCGCAGTACGTGGGAGCGAACGCCGCACAGGTCTGATACCTCACCAATGGTGAAATAACGCTTAGCGGGAATTGGGGGGAGCTGCGAACTCAGCAGCACCGACCCATCATCAAATGCTGTTTTCTCGAGCATGTGACTCAACTACATCCTTGAGCTTTTGACTTGCGTGAAATGTCACAACGCGACGTGCTGCAATCGGAATCATTTGCCCGGTTTTTGGATTACGACCTGGACGGGCTGATTTATTGCGTAACTGGAAATTACCAAATCCAGAAATCTTCACTTCAACACCAGCCTCTAGGGACTGTCCGATGCAATCAAAGAAGGCATCAATCATGTCTTTAGCTTCGCGCTTATTCAGGCCAACTTGATCAAAGAGGGCTTCCGAGAGCTCATTTTTGGTAACGGTATCGCTGCTGACTAAATCATTCATGGCGGAAGTCTCTTTGTAATATCTCTTACTAATATTAAACCTAGCGCAGGCGTGCTGCGCAATTTTTCTCAAGTGATGCGAGTAATGCTGTCATAACCGCTTCTATTTGGGCATCCTGCAAGGTTTCTTGCGGATTCAACAATGTCACGCGGAAGGCTAAACTCTTTTCATCATCTGCCATGCTGCTAGAACCAGCCTTAGGTTTGAACTCATCAAACAACTCAATGGCTTTAACAAAGTTCTGATTCTTCGTATTCATTGCATCCAACAAAGTTTGAGAAGAAACGGATTGTTTTACCACCACTGCTAAATCGCGTTGCACTGCAGGAAACTTACTGAGCTCCTCTGGCTGTGGAATGCTGAGATTGCGAATAGCCTCTAGATCCATTTCAAACAGCACTGGTGCCTGAGGTAACTCGTAAGCCTGCTGCAATCCAGGATGTAATTCACCAATCCAGCCAATATTTTGCTTGCCGGATCGAGTTACTAGTTGAATTTGTGCGCTACGGCCAGGATGCAAGGCAGGATGAACCGCAGCTTCAGTCGTGAAATGCAGTGGATCGAGTACACGCTCCAAATCACCCTTCACATCAAAAAAATCAACTGCGCGATCGGCACTCGCCCACTGCTCTGCTACAAATGAACCATAAGCCAAGCCACCGACTTGCTGCGGCTGATGAAAGCCAGCTACCTTACCGGCCTCTTCCTGAACGCTTGCATCACGTTTAAATACGCGACCCGTTTCAAATAAACGGACACGACCGGCGCCACGATTCAGGTTGGACTTGAGATTACCCAGTAAGCCACCCCAGAGATTGCTACGCATCACACCATACTGACTAGCAATGGGATTGAGTACGGCAATGAAATCTTTTTCAGTAGCGCCAGCTAAGCGTTGCTCGCTTTCAAGATCGGTAAATCCAAAGTTCACTGCCTCTTGATACCCCTGAAGAGCTAAACGCTGGCGCAATAAATGCACTCCACGCTTTGCTTCCGCTTTAGCACTCATCTTTAAAGACGAGACTGGGGGTACATCAGGGATATTTTCAAAGCCATACATGCGTGCGACTTCTTCGATTAAATCTTCTTCAATTTCAATATCAAAGCGATAGCTTGGTGGAATCACAACAAATACATCTCCAGACTCTTGCTTGAACTCAAAACCTAAGCGTTTGAACACATCAGCGACAATCTCAGCAGTCAGTGGAATACCAATCACTTTCATGGCACGAGCTAAACGCATACTCACGGGCTTGCGCTCAGGAACTGCTAACACTTGATCATCAATTGGGCCAACTTGGCCACCACACACTTCAACAATCAGAGCGGTCAAATACTCTAAACAGTTAGCTGTATTTTGTGGATCCACACCACGCTCAAAGCGATGTGCTGCGTCGGTGCTGAAATTAAAGCGACGCGCACGTCCTTGAATAGCTGAAGGCTGCCAATAAGCCGCTTCAACATAAATATTTTTAGTGTCGTCGGTTACTGCGCAGTGGTTACCACCCATGATGCCTGCCAAAGCAACAGGGCCAGATTGGTCCGCAACTACGCCAGCGTCTTGAATCTTGCCTGCAGAATCCGGGCCTTGCAAGGTAACTGTCTGGCCATTTAATAACTCAAGGCTTTCACCGGACTTCGCCCAGCGAACTGATAAGTCACCAATTAATTTGTCAATATCGAATACATGAGTCGGCTGACCCATTTCTAACATCACGTAGTTAGACAGATCAACTAAAGGGGAAATGCTTCTTTGGCCAGCATTGCAAAGTCGCTGAATAATCCAATCGGGTGTTTTAGCTTTTGGATTAACACCACGAATTACGCGACCAGCAAAACGTCCGCAAAGATCGGTGCTTTCAACGCTAACTTTAAGCTTGTCCTGTATAGAAACATCTACTGGGGTCCACTTGGGCACACACAATGCAGCACCAGTGATGGCTGACACTTCACGTGCCATACCCATTAGAGACAAACAATCAGCTTTATTAGGTGTCAACTTAATAACAAAGATCTGATCATCTAGATTTAAGTACTGACGAATATCTTCGCCGACTGGCGCATCTGCAGGCAACTCCAGAATGCCTTCATGATCATCGCCTAGACCAAGCTCGCGACCAGAGCACAACATGCCCTGGCTTTCTACACCGCGCAACTTACCCACTTTAATCATGAAAGGCTTGCCACCCGCCTCTGCCGGTGGTAATTCTGCACCAACCATGGCGCAAGGGATTTTGATGCCAGCACGCGCATTCGGTGCACCGCATACTATTTGTAACTCTTGGCCAGTTCCCGCATCCACTTTACAAACACGCAAACGGTCTGCATTAGGATGTTGCTCAGCAGAGAGAATTTGCGCAACCACAATCTTTGTAAATGCAGGAGCTACTGAATGTTGCTCTTCTACTTCAAGGCCAGCCATAGTCATTGCATGACCTAAAGCATTGCTATCGAGCGAAGGGTTTACATATTGGCGTAACCAAGATTCAGAAAATTGCATATGCGCTATCTACTATTAGAAGGTTTGCAAATTAAGCCGGAAATTGCGCTAAGAAACGGAGATCGTTCTCAAAGAAAAGACGTAGGTCATCAACACCGTAACGCAACATCGTCAAGCGCTCTAAACCAGAGCCAAAAGCAAAACCGGTATAGCGCTCTGGATTAATGCCCATGTTGCGCAATACATTTGGGTGAACCTGCCCTGCTCCAGAAATCTCCAACCAACGGCCGGCTAACTTACCGCTACCAAAGGCCATATCGATTTCAGCTGAAGGTTCAGTGAATGGGAAATACGATGGACGGAAACGAACTTGCAATTCATTCGTCTCAAAAAAAGTTCTTAAGAAATCGGTATAAACACCTTTGAGGTCTGCAAAGGAAACGCTCTCAGCAATCCACAAGCCTTCAACCTGATGGAACATCGGTGAATGGGTGGCATCACTATCAACGCGATAGGTTCTGCCTGGGGCAATCACTTTAATTGGCGGCATCACATCAGCGTGAGCGTATTTCTTAACATGCTCACTCGCATAACGAACCTGAATCGGGCTAGTATGGGTGCGCAATAACAAAGGTTTTCCATTGGAATCTTTGCCATCAATATAGAAGGTGTCCTGCATTGAACGTGCAGGATGATTCTCAGGACTATTTAAGGCAGTGAAATTAAACCAATCGGTTTCAATTTCAGGGCCATCTGCTACATCAAAACCAATGGAGCGGAAGATCTCTTCAACACGTTCCCAGGTGCGCATCACGGGATGCAAACTACCTACTGCTTGGCCACGGCCAGGCAAAGAGACGTCAATGGATTCCGCAGCAAGACGTTGTAGCAATACGGCATCAGCCAATGCTTGTCGACGCTCTTGCAGTGCAACTTCTACTTGGGTTTTGATTTGATTAATTTGGGCGCCAGCACTCTTGCGCTCATCAGGCGACATTCCACCAAGCGCTTTTAAACGCTCAGTGAGAACACCTGACTTACCGAGATACTTGGCTTTCGCGTCCTCTAGAGCTGCCGCA
>NZ_NCFJ01000174.1:0-4744 GCF_002281105.1 Polynucleobacter sp. 35-46-11 | reverse complement strand
TGCATACCAGTATTGCTATCGCCCAAAGCAGCAGCAGAAACTGTTGGAGGACCATCCCAGAAACCAGTTGTCGATGCTGCACCACCAGCACACTGAGCAACGTTCTCATATACCTTTAAGTCTTCGTATGAATGGCCATCGCTAAAGCCTTTAACAGAAGCCATGATCATTTTTGGATTCAATTCCTGAATACGTGCCCAGCTAAAACCCATACGATCCAAAGCACCTGGACCGAAGTTCTCAACCATCACGTCAGATGTTTTGATCATCTTCTCTAAAACTTCTTTACCTTCCTGCGTCTTAGTATCCAATGTCAATGAACGCTTATTGCCGTTCAACATCGTGAAATACAAGGCATCCGCACCTGGGATATCACGCAACTGGCTACGAGTTACGTCACCAGAACCTGGGCGCTCTACTTTGATCACATCCGCACCGTACCAAGCCAAAAGCTGAGTACATGCAGGACCTGCCTGTACGTGTGTGAAGTCAATAATACGAATACCGTCTAATGGTTTTGTCATGTTTGATTCTCCTTAAAGTGTTTCTTATTTGTTGCTAAGTTCGTTCTTAAAAAATTACGTGTTTATTACGTATTACTTCTTACCAGCAGCTGTTGATGGATTCAGGTTTGTTAAACGTCCACTCTCTGTACCAGCTGTCTCGTCAATCACTGCATTAATTAAGGCTGGCTTACGTTCAGCAATCGCTTTAGTCAAAGCCGCTTCTAATTCGGCAGGGGTAGTTACGTAATAACCAACACCACCAAATGCCTCAATCATCTTGTCGTAACGCGCATCTTTCACGAATACTGTTGGAGCAACATCTGCGCCGCCAGTTGGATTCACGTCAGTACCACGGTAAACACCATTGTTGTTGAAAACCACTGTAGTGATTGGCAGGTTGTAACGGCAAATGGTTTCTAACTCCATGCCACTAAAACCAAATGCGCTATCACCCTCAACTGCAACTGTAGGTAAACCACTTGTTACAGCAGCACCAATGGCATAACCCATACCAATACCCATGATTCCCCAAGTACCAGAGTCAAAACGCTTACGTGGCTTGTACATATCCACAATCGCACGACAGTAGTCGAGAGTGTTTGCGCCTTCGTTTACCAAGTTCACATCTGGGTTTTGCTTGATCACATCACGGATAGCACGCAAAGCACCATGGAAGTTCATTGGTGAAGCTTCTTTGGCCAATGTTTCAGCCATCTTCGCCATGTTCTTATCTTTTTTCTCGTTGATCGCGCTGATCCACTCGGCAGGCGGTTTTGGAACTGAGGCAATTCCTTTGAGAAGTTCACCAACTACAGAACCAATGTCACCAATCAATGGGGCATCAATTTGCACGTTGCTATCCACTTCATTTGCTTGAATATCGATTTGGATAAATTTCTTAGGATCTTTGCCCCATGTCTTGCCTTTACCGTGGGCAAGCAACCAGTTCAAGCGAGCACCAACCAACATCACTGCATCAGCCTCTGCCAATACAAATGAACGTGCTGCAGAAGCAGATTGTGGGTGATTGTCTGGCAACAAGCCTTTAGCCATCGACATTGGCAAGTAAGGGATACCAGACTTCTCAATCAATGCACGAATATCAGCATCAGCTTGAGCATAAGCAGCACCTTTACCCAAGAGAATCAATGGGCGCTTAGCGCCTTTCAATACATTCAATGCGCGCTCAACAGCATCAGCTGCAGGGATTTGACGTGGAATTGGATCGATTACTTTGAAGATCGATTTCTTAGCCTCTTCCACTGGCATTGTTTGAGCCAATAGTTGTGCGGGCAAGTCCAAATAAACACCGCCTGGACGACCAGATACAGCTGCACGAATTGCACGAGCAAAACCAATGCCGATATCTTCGATGTGGTTAATACGATATGCAGCTTTACAGTATGGCTTAGCAGCATTGAGCTGATCCATCTCTTCGTAATCACCCTGCTGCAAGTCAACGATTTCACGCTCACTTGAACCAGAAATCAAAATCATTGGGAAACAGTTCACAGTGGCGTTAGCCAAGGCTGTTAAACCGTTCAAGAAACCTGGTGCTGACACAGTCATACAGATGCCAGGCTTTTGAGTCATGTAACCTGCAATCGCTGCAGCATTACCGGCATGCTGCTCGTGACGGAAGCCGATGAAACGCATTCCTTCAGCTTGAGCTAAACGGCACAAGTCGGTAATCGGAATACCAACGAGACCAAAAATAGTATCTAAGTCATTTGCTTTTAAAGCATCAATGACGAGATGAAAGCCATCAGTGACTTGGGTATTTTGATTATCTGTTGTCATAGAAATTTATAGTTAATTACACTGCCCGAACATATCGCTTGTTCAGTGCAATTTAGCTTTCGCCAACTGTCTCCAATTTAGTTATTAGTAGTGCCACGGGTAATCAAAAGCATTCCCGTTGAGGCTGAGATGAATATTAGGCTTGGGGATAGGGATCATCATTGACTTCGGTCAATTTCCCCTGAAATCTAGAAACAATTAGGATTTCTGACTAAACAAAGAGCTCTTTATGCTTTGTTTTGAGGCGACTTAAAGTCTCTGGAGAGAGGTTAAGGTAAGCAGCCAGCTCTTTTTTAGGGAGAAGCTCAAATAGGTCTTCGTATTTACGTAAAAACCGCTCTACACGGCCCGGGGCATCGAGCATATGGAGGGTAATCGTATGGGCCATGATCTCACTCATCAGGCGCATGACTTCGAACTCAAAGCTTTCCTTCAGAGGCTTGTGTGCATCCAAAAATTCAGCCCATTTCTTCAGAGGCATGCGGGCTACGCGTGCTTTCGTAACTGAAGCAATGCTGTAAGGGGCTGCCGTTTTGAGGCGCCAAGCTGCATAGCTAGTCTCAATATCTTTTTCGATGGCAAAACGCAGAATCATCTCTTTTGCATCCGCGCTAGAAACGATGCGCTTCAAGATTCCATCCAGAACGAAGTACTGCTCCATCTGATGATCGCCTTGATGAAGCAAGATTTCTGATTTTTTAAGGTCTGAAATCACTAAATGGCGCTCTAAATCAGCCATTGCTGAAGGATCCAAGCTTTTTAAGACTGAGTTTTGGCTCAACTGCAATCGAATCAGATTTTTTTCGGGGTGCTTGTCTAACGCTGTCATGAATCCTTAGTCCTAGAGGCTATATTGTAGGCTTTTTTGGGGTTTTGAGCCGATAAATACCCAGCCTAAGATAGAATTGCAGGGTCGTGGTGCTTTATTGCAATGCAATAAAGTTAAACGGGAAACACTAAACGTGTGCTGCCCCCGCAACGGTAAGTAAATACACCCCCCACTTCAGGGAAAAGGTGTCAGGAGTCTGAGTAAGCCACTGTGCGCGTCAATTGCATGGGAAGGCCAGATTCTGAGATTTACTAGCCCGGATACCGGCCAAGACAGGTGGAATTTTGCGGACGGGGATCCTTCGCGCGCCGATGAAGCATCCTAAGCCAAAGAGGCCGGATGTCCAATTGACGCCTGAACTCTCACAAAGTGAAATTCTGTTCGACCCAGCTTACGGGGAAGTTAGCTAGGTGATTCGAAGGCAGAAGGTTCATCATGAAACAGCAGTTCAGTAGCAAAACGCTGATCGCCCTACTTTGCGGCGCAGTAGCAACATTTAACGCAGCAGCCCAAAACTCTCAGTCAACAGTCATTGTTTCAGGCTCACGCTTTGAAGAAAACTTAAACGAAGTACCTGCGAATGTTCAAGTGATTACCCGCGAAGAAATTGCGGAATCTACGTCGACTAACATTCCAGACATCTTGTCGCAGATTGGCGGCTTGAATATAAGAAGTACTGCAGGCGGGCAGCTAAACCTTGGCGCAACCGTGGATATGGGTGGGTATGGTCCCACAGCTAAAGATACAACTCTTATTCTAGTTGATGGGCAACGCATCAATCCCATTGATTCATCGGGCATATCTTGGGAATCAATTCCACTCGACTCAATTAACCGTATTGAAATATTGCGGGGCGGGGCCAGCGTTCAATATGGTAATGGTGCTTTAGGAGGTGTCATTAACATCATCACAAATGGTGGAAGCAAAACTCTTAATCAAGCATCAACCAGCTATGGCAGCTTCAACACCCTAGTAAATAACGCCATCTTTAGAAACACCATAGATCAAACAACTGTCCAATTAAGCGCCAATACCTCCAATACAAATGGCTGGCGTCAAAACTCTGCTGCTAATGCTTATTCATTTGATGGCAAAGTAACGCAATCATTAGGGGGTAAGGATAATGTATATGCTGATCTGTTTTATAGCTACTCTAATCAGCAAATGCCAGGAGGTACGCTTGGACAAGTAGGGCAAGGCAATCCACAACTTGCAAAATTTAATAACATTGGATCGGGCACTACTGTCGACAATTCTGGGATCAGAATGGGTCTGGCTAAAGCATTAAGCGATACTTTTAATTTAGAAGTTGATAGTTTCTACAGCGCCAAAACTACCTTTTTTACTCAGCCCTATTACTCCACCACCGCTGCGGGTGTTGGAGCCTTTCCAACTATAAGTCCATCCTTTACAAAATATGAGGGGTGGCAAGCCAACTTCAGCCCTCGAATAAAAGGTGACTTTGGTAAATTTGGAACGAGCATTGTTGGCTACGAGTTCAACAAAGCAAGTCAATCATCTGCTGCTAGCTATAGCAGCATCATGAATCAAGCCGCCCAAGCACAAGGCGCAGTAATCAACCCAATATCCAGCTCCGCTAACGCAAGCC
>NZ_NCFJ01000173.1:0-4744 GCF_002281105.1 Polynucleobacter sp. 35-46-11 | reverse complement strand
AAATGCTGTGATTGGTTTACATCAACTCAAACAGTTACCAACATTTCAGGCACGTAGAAGTACTTTAGCAAGAATGTACTTCGATGCAATTCGCACTGAAATCAAATCCGCCGGCTTAGGTAATCTCAATCTAGAACTTCCTGTAGAAAACTTTAGCGATAGCAACTGGCATATGTTCCAGGTCGTACTACCTCTCGAACAACTGAATGTGGATCGCGCGCAGGTAATGACTGAACTCAAAGATCTAGGTATTGGTACAGGCGTTCATTACCCCATCATTACTGGATTTACGCTTTACCAAAAGCTAGGTTACCAAGTTGATGCCACCCCTAATGCGCAGCGTATTGGTCGCTCGATCTTGACCCTTCCCCTCTTCCCGGGAATGGCCGATGAAGATATTGGCCGTATAGCTAGCGCTTTAGTGGGAATTTTGAAGAAACACTGCAAAAACTAATATCGAGAACGGAATCAGGCAAAATTGCAGCATGACTGCTAATTTAGCTACCCAAACCTGCAATCCCTCGCTCAGCGTTGTTATTCCCGTCTACAACGAGGAAGACGGTCTTCAAGCACTCTTTGATCGTTTATACCCTGCACTAGATGCTATGGCTAGCAAGCGCAACATTGCTTATGAAGTAGTGTTTGTAAATGATGGCAGCAAAGATCGCTCTGCCGGCATCCTGGCTAAGCAAGTTGAATTGCGTTCTGATGTCACTCGGGCGGTTTTATTTCATAGTAACTTTGGTCAACACATGGCCATCATGGCTGGCTTTGAATACTCCCGCGGTGAATACATCATCACGCTAGATGCAGATTTACAGAATCCCCCCGAAGAAATTGATGCCTTAGTAAATGAATTGCTCAAGGGTCATGACTACGTTGGTACGATTCGTGCGAATCGTCGAGATAGCTTCTTTAGAAAATTTGCTTCCCGTGCCATGAATCATTTACGCGAGAAAATTACTCGCATCACGATGACAGATCAAGGTTGCATGTTGCGCGGCTATAGCCGTCGTATTGTTGATCTTGTTCGTCAGTGTGACGAGAGCAATACATTTATTCCAGCGCTGGCCTATACCTTCGCCTCCAATCCAACTGAAATCAGCGTTAAACACGAAGAGCGTTTTGCTGGTGAATCTAAATATAGCCTCTATCAGCTTATTCGCTTGAACTTTGATTTGGTCACCGGCTTCTCCGTAATGCCTTTGCAGATTTTCTCGATCCTGGGAATGCTCTTGGCAATGGCTGCGGGTAGCCTGTTCATATACCTACTGATCCGCCGCTTTGTTCTAGGCGCTGAAGTTGAAGGAGTCTTTACACTATTTGCGCTCACCTTCTTCTTGATTGGCGTAATGCTGTTTGGTCTTGGTTTGCTCGGTGAATATATTGGCCGCATCTACCAACAGGTACGTGAGCGTCCACGCTATGTTGTGCAAACTGTTTTAGAGAAAAAATAATTGCACGCAGTCGTCTTTGCATATCACGATGTTGGTGTTAATTGCCTTAAGGCATTAATCGCTGCGGGTATCCAGATTGATTTGGTACTTACCCATCAAGATGATCCCAACGAGAATGTCTGGTTTGGCAGTGTTGCGAAGCTTTGTGAGGCGCAGCAGATTCCTTACATCACACCAAACGCAAACGAGTTAATGGATCTCGTGCCCCAGATTCAAAAACTGGCTCCTGACTACCTTTTCTCGTTTTACTATCGCCACATGATTCCGGCCGAGCTTTTGGCCTGCGCCAAAATTGCTGCGCTGAATATGCATGGCTCACTCCTACCAAAATATCGTGGCCGCGCTCCAGTGAATTGGGCCATTCTCCATGGTGAAACTGAAACCGGCGCCACATTGCACATCATGGAAGTTAAACCAGATGCAGGCGATATCGTGGGGCAATCAGCTGTCTCTATTGGTCCCGATGAAACCGCGACAGAAGTCTTTGGAAAAGTCAGCCAAGCAGCCCTAGCTGTTATGAATCAAGTCCTACCTCAGCTTGTTCAGGGCAAAGTCCCCAGAAAATCCAATAATCTGGCTCAAGGAAGCTATTTTGGAGGTCGCAAGCCCGCTGATGGCCAAATTCTGTGGCAACAGACGGCTCAGCAGGTCCATAACCTCGTGAGAGCCGTTGCACCCCCTTATCCTGGAGCCTTTACTGACTGGGAGGGTCAACGCAGGATTGTGGCCCGCACAAGCCTTATAGGCCCATTCCCAGAGGAACTAGATCTTCAGGCTCCCGGCATCCAAGTGGTTGATAATCAGGTATTCGGCGTTTGTGGCGACCAGAGAGCGGTAGCGATACTGGACTGGTTCCCAGCAAACAGCTAACAAATTAAAAGCAGCACTCTTTAGATTAAAAACGAGGCAGTAAAGATGAAAAAAGTACTCATTCTTGGCGTAAACGGCTTTATTGGTCATCACCTCTCAAAACGCATCCTAGAGACAACCGATTGGGATGTCTATGGCATGGATATGCAAAACGATCGCCTAGGTGATTTAGTGAACCACCCCCGCATGCATTTCTTTGAAGGTGACATCAAAATCAACAAAGAATGGGTTGAGTAACACATCCGCAAATGCGACGTCATCCTACCTTTAGTAGCCATCGCGACACCGGCCACTTATGTTCAGCAACCGCTAAAAGTGTTTGAGCTCGACTTCGAAGCTAACTTACCAATCGTACGTTCAGCTGTTAAATATAAAAAGCATTTGGTATTCCCATCTACATCCGAAGTCTATGGCATGTGTGAAGATGGTGAATTTGATCCCGCTAAATCCAATATGGTTTACGGTCCAATCAATAAGCCACGGTGGATCTATGCTTGCTCTAAGCAATTGATGGATCGCGTGATCTGGGGTTACGGCATGGAAGGTCTACGCTTCACTCTCTTCCGCCCATTTAACTGGATTGGCCCAGGTCTAGATAGTATCTACACACCAAAAGAAGGCTCCTCCCGTGTAGTGACGCAATTCTTAGGTCATATTGTTCGCGGTGAATCCATCAACGTGGTTGATGGTGGTGCGCAGAAACGTGCCTTTACTTATGTTGACGATGGCATTGATGCCTTGATGCGCATCATCGATAACAAAGATGGTGTTGCAAACGGCAAGATCTACAACATCGGCAACCCCAAGAACAATCACTCTATTCGTGAACTCGCCAATCAGATGCTAGAGATTGCTCGTAGCATTCCGGAGTATGCGAAGACAGCGAATGAAGTGAAGATTGTAGAAACCACTTCTGGCGCTTACTACGGTGAAGGCTATCAAGACGTTCAAAACCGTGTACCCGCTATTGACAACACCATGAGTGAATTAGGTTGGAAGCCGACTACCAATATGAGCGACGCGCTGAAGAATATTTTCGAGGCCTATCGTGAAGATGTGGAAAAAGCACGTCACTTGGTTGATAACGAATAAGTACAGAGGTTCATGGCTAAGATTGCACTCAAGGTAGATGTTGACACCCTACGCGGCACTAAAGAAGGCGTCCCCAATCTAGCGCGCACACTTGAACGCTTTGGCCTTAAAGCTACTTTTTTATTTAGCCTAGGTCCAGACCATACTGGTTGGGCACTGAAGCGTGTCTTTAGGCCGGGCTTTCTAAAGAAGGTGAGTCGCACTTCTGTTGTTGAACACTACGGTATTAAGACTTTGCTCTACGGCGTCCTCCTTCCTGGGCCAGATATTGGCAAACAAGCCGCCGCTGAAATGCGTGCGATTGATGCAGCAGGTCATGAAACTGGAATTCACACCTGGGACCATGTGGCCTGGCAAGACGCAGTGCGTAATCGTGATGCCCAATGGACTAAAGCGCAGATGCAAAAGAGCTGGGATCGCTTTGTAGAAATCTTCAGACATACACCAGTCACCTATGGTGCTGCTGGCTGGCAAATGAATGAAGCTGCTTTTGAGCAACTTGATCAATGGGGTATCAAATACTCTTCCGATGGTAGAGCCGAACCGAATTTGATGCCATATCGCTTTGACCTGCCCTCCGGTAAAGCGAAACACGTGCAATACCCAACTACCCTACCCACCTTTGATGAGTTGATTGGCATTGATGATGCAGACGAGTTTGGCGCCGTCAAAAGACTTCTTGAGATCACCCAAAGCAATCCCAATGATCAGGTATTTACTTTGCATGCGGAGCTAGAAGGTCAAAAGCTGCTACCCGCCTTTGAGCAATTGCTCGCCGGATGGTTAAACCAAGGTCACGATCTAGTAACCATGGGCGAATTGCATCAATCTTGGGAAGCAACTAAACAACTCGATAAAATAGCTGTACAACCCGTCACTTGGGGAGAAATTCCCAACCGAAGTGGCGAACTCATTTTGCAATCAAGTTAACTGGCATTACGTAATACATAAAATTAGAGAGGCCATCATGACAGTAGAAATTGGTAAGCCAATGCCCCAGTGTGCAATCCCAGCAACATCAGGATTGACGTTTACTCCAGACTCAGCCAAAGGCAAAAAGCTGGTTATCTACTTTTACCCAAAAGATATGACTCCTGGCTGCACAGCAGAGTCTGGTGAATTCCGGGATAACATTGACGCCTTCACTAAAGCCAATACCTTAATCGTTGGCGTATCTCGGGATAGCATCAAATCTCACGATAACTTCCGTAGCAAACTTGGGCTGCCATTTGAGCTAGTGGCTGATACCGAAGAAACCCTCTGTCAACTCTTTGGTGTGATGAAGTTGAAAAACATGTATGGCAAACAAGTTCGTGGTGTTGAGC
>NZ_NCFJ01000008.1:0-27702 GCF_002281105.1 Polynucleobacter sp. 35-46-11 | reverse complement strand
AAGGGGGTCCTTTAGGCCCAAATAAGATCAGGCTAATCAAGATTCCCTGAATTAGGACATACAATCCCCCTCGTTGAATTATCGATTGATGGGGATCAGAATTCATGGCAATTACCTTGCAAAGACAATTGGGCAGTCTAGCCTGTTTTGAGAGTAATAAGCCTCAAATCCAAGAAAAACAGGGTCTAAGAAAAAATATCGCTTCATTCTATTGATTTTTATCAAGCAAATATTCTTGAATCTATAAAAAAGATTCAAGAATGAGGATAATTACAACTTCATTCTTACTGATTAAAAGTCACTATGGCAGCCTACAACACCGAAACTGTGCTCACCGTTCACCATTGGAATGACACTCTTTTTAGCTTTACCACCACCAGAAATAAAGGACTGCGTTTTCGTAGCGGCCACTTCCTAATGATTGGTCTTGAAGTTGAAGGAAAGCCATTGGTGAGAGCTTACAGCGTAGCTAGCCCAAATTATGAAGAGCATTTAGAATTTTTAAGCATTAAAGTCCAGGACGGCCCTCTCACTTCTCGCCTGCAAAAGATTCAGGTGGGCGACCCAATTCTGGTAAGTGAGAAATCTGTTGGTACCCTGGTTATTGATGACCTTAATCCAGGAAAACATCTTTATCTATTTAGCACCGGCACAGGTCTTGCACCCTTCATGAGCATTATTCGGGACCCTGAAACCTACGATAAATTTGAAAAAGTCGTTCTTATCCACGGCGTTCGCTTAGTGAGTGAGCTGGCATATGGTGACTACATTAAAAATGAGTTGAGTCAAGATGAATTCTTGGGTGAAATCATTCGCGAAAAACTGGTTTACTACCCAACAGTTACACGAGAAGCATTCAAGCATACCGGCCGACTGACAACTGCAATAGAGTCTGGGCAATTGTTCAAAGACATTGGCTTGCCACCGCTTGACCCAAGCATAGATAGAGCCATGATTTGCGGTAGCCCATCCATGCTCAAGGAGACCGCTGAAATGCTCGATGCGAAAGGTTTTAAGGTCTCTCCAAGTCTTGGTCAACTTGGCGATTATGTATTTGAGCGTGCCTTTGTAGAAAAGTAATTGGCCGGGGAAATATATCGAGAAGCGCTTTGGATGGAGGCTCTTAGCCCCTTATTTCGACCGTGAATCTGATAACAACCCGCGCTCTTGCACTTATTTAAATATGAGAAGGAATGCCAAGTTAAAAGCTGCATTTGCAATCAAGAGCCCCAAACAGATGCGCTTTAATGTGCCATCTGAAATTGTGTGGGAATTTAGAATTCTTTGAGCAAACCTCAAGCCCACCCAATATGAGGGTATTGCCAAGAGTAGATATGGCACCCATTCCAATCCTCCGCCCATCAAGCTTGCTGCCAGGATCGCAAATAAAGAGATCCCTGAAACAAAATGGGATAACAAAGAGCGAGTTCTATCAAATGCTTGAGTGGTTGAATTGAGATAGAGTGCGGCCGGCGGACCACCAATACCACAAGCACCCAACAATAGGCCCGAAAGACCCCCTGCTAAACCATCCAAAGCAGTAGAGTTGGTTAGCCGAAAATGGGGCTGCAATAACAAGTAGCTAGCAAAAAACAACACCACCGAACTCGTAGCTGTCTTCAGAGCCACCAGCGGAATAAGCCTACCCAACCAAATGCCGAGAGGTAAAAAAACTGCCGAAAAAAATAACATGAGACAAAGTCGTGAACGATCTTCTGCATGCACTTTCCATTGGCGGGAAAGCAAGACCCCGCCAAAAACCTCAGAGCACATCACAATTGGAATTAAGAATGGGATAGAGAACACCCACATTAAAAGAGGCGTCATAATAAGCGCCCCTCCAAACCCACTTAACCTTCGAATAAAACCCCCAAAAACTGCTGCGAATAGCAATATGCCAATCGCAGCTATGTTCTCAGGAATCAAACGGCCTCGCTAACATCATGCTCACCGGCAATGAGATCGCGAATCTGACGGCGGATTTCTAAATAGGCAGGTGTATCCTCAACCATGCGACGGGGCTCAGGAACGCGAATAATTTCTTTCACCCTTCCAGGGCGACGCGTCATCACCACAATTACATCCGAGAGATTAATGGCCTCTTCGATGCTGTGTGTAACGAGTACCACTGTCTTGCTTTCTTCATTCAAAATGCGAATCATCTCAGCCTGCATCATGGCTCGATTTTGAGCATCCAAGGCGGCAAATGGCTCATCCATCAAAAGAACAGTTGGATCAACCACTAGAGCACGCGCAATAGAAACACGCTGTCTCATACCACCAGAAAGTTGATGGGGGTAATGACTAGTAAATTGACTCAATCCAACCAGAGCAGCAAAGCGAGTAACAATATTATTAATTTCGGAAGAGCCTACGCCTTTGATCTTTAGGCCAAAAGCAATATTGTCATAGACGGTTAACCAAGGAAATAAAGCGTAGTCTTGAAACACCATGGAGCGATCAGCCCCCGGCCCTGTAACCAACTTACCGGCACATTCAATACGACCGGAAGTTGGCACCTCAAAACCTGCAATCAGATTGAGCAAGGTTGTTTTACCGCAACCACTATGACCTAAGATTGAGCAGAACTCGTTCTTGCTCACCTCCAAGGAAATATCTTCAATTGCAAGAACTTCTTTACCCTTAGCGTGCATCGAGGGATAAATTTTACGAATTTTTTCTACTTTAAGAGCTTGCATGGGTTTATCTATTTCTAATGAATAATTGGTTGGCAAATACATTAAGCATTGAGAGCTCTGGACCATGGCATCAGTCTTTGAGCTGTATAACGGATCAGCCTATCCAAACACAATCCAATGAGTCCAATAGCTAGCATGCCTACCAAAATATAGTCTGTACGCAAAACAGTTCTTGCATCATTAATTAAAAATCCTAGGCCTGAATTTGCACCCACTAATTCTGCTGCAACCAAGGCCATCCAACCTACCCCTAAACCAATCCGGATACCGGTAACGATTTGCGGTAGTGCGGCTCGTAAAACTACTCGCGTAATCACACCCCATGAACCGGCACCCAAACAACGAGCAGCACGAATCAAATTGGGTTCAACATTTTTAACCGCATCAATCGTATTCAAAAGAATCGGGAAGAAAATTCCCAAGAAAATGATAAATTGATTCTGAGTGTTACCCACACCAAACCACAAAATACTGAGAGGAATCCAAGCAATTGGCGGAATAGGTCGCAGAATCTCAACAATCGGATCCACTTGCTCGTTCACCCATTTAAAACACCCCATCACTATCCCCAAGGGGATAGCAACGGAGGCATAACAAAATGCTACAAACTCTCTGGATAAACTATCAAATAAATGCTTCCAGATTTCTCCGGATTTCATTAATTCATAGCCACCTTTAGCCACCCCCGAAGGAGGTGGCAACAAAGTAGCTTCTGTTTTATCTAGAAGAAACCGACTGGCGTATTCCCAGGCGGCAAGCAAAATAATCAAAAAAGCTAAACGACGAAATTGCTTGAAAAAATTTATTATTTGCATGGTTTATTTCTTGTAAGTCTTGCCATCGAAAGACCAATCTCTAGTGAGGTCACCTTTTTCTGGGAAAGCTTGAGGTGTAGATGTGGTCAACGGATTCATGTAAGTTGGATACGGGGTTTTATCCAATGGAGCGGACCAGCTTGCTGGCAAGAAAGGTGGTCTTGAGATAGTGGCCCATCCCAATTTGTCAAATGTCTTATCCATAAAACGGGTATCTACAGCGCGTGCAAAATCAATGCCGGTTAGCTTGTTCTGAATACGCTTGTTCTCATATAGCCATGTATAAATAGGCTCATTTGCACGACCCCAGAACACTGGAATTGGATAAATGTAGTTAGGCTTATTTAGCAAGTTGTATGCCGTGATTTGTTGCCGCAAGATTTCTTTTGAGTAGTTCTTCAAGTTAGGATCTTCTTGCATCACATCTACCGCAGCATCAGGATTTTTTCTAATCCACAATGTCGCCTCTGCAATTGCATCGGTGAATGCTTGCACTACATCAGGCGCATTATCAATTACCTCTTGGCGAACATAGAAAGTACCAGCATAAATGTTGTAAGGGTAGCTATCACTGATGATTCTTGCATTCTTACGCTCTTTAGCCATGATGGTTGGGGTTGGATCCCATGGCACTACAGCATCGATACCCTTTGGCATCGCCATTTGCTCACCTGGAGGCATGTTCTTCAAAATAATATCTTTACCAATCTCAATGCCATTAGCCTTGGCTGCAGCTTGAATGTAAAACTCAGCTGAAGAGCCGGTCACGATACCAATTGTGGCAGGAGGATTGGAGCCCTTGAAGTCCTTAAAGGACTTAATCTTGGAGTCCATTGGCACTAATACCGCATGCATCAAGTTGGTATTAATCACCGCAATTGTTTTAACAGGGATGTTTTTATCAATCAGTGATGTGAATGGGAAGTTACCGCCGTTACCAAACTGAAAGCGTCCAGAAATAATGACCTCATTGATAGCAGGTCCAGATGGGAAGGCTTGAAGCTTGGACTCAATGCCGCGCTTAGCTAAAAGGCCTTTTTTATCCATCACCAAGTTAACCGTGTTTTGACCGGACCATGGTGGTTGAAAGGCGATTTGTAATGGCCACCAGCCCTTTTCTTTGAGCCATGCCACAGACTTAGCCGAGACCTTTTCATCAGCACCCTCTGGCCAACCATAGTCATTGAATTTTGTAGCATTTTGAGCCATTGAAAGCATTGGGGCTCCGGATAGCATGGCTACAGCTAACACAGAAAATATACGACGTGATGCGCTAAATTTCTTCATTACGATCTCCTTAATCATGGAATTACTGCACTTAATACCAACAGCGGAACGTCAAAAAAAATTAACTCGTGAAACTTAATTCGATACCACCCAACTTAGTTTTAATATTTTTATATTCTTTTTTCATCACCAAATACTTCACCAACTCGGTGAAAGGTTGCAATACAAGGCCTTGCTGCAAAGCAGCCTGAGCACCATCTTTTAAGCCCAATGCTAGGTTCTCAGGATAAAAAGCATGCAGGCTTAACTGCTCCCTACTGACGGAGCGACCCCATTTTTTTCTTAAGCCCGGTAAGGCTGGGGCAATCAATTCACCCGGACGACGAGAAGCGTCGTAATCCACCTTGGCACGCTCCATGACCATAGCACTTGGCGTACCCGCCAATCTTCCATAATGTCCTTTGAGGTAGAGTTTTATCTCATCAGGGATCGTTTTATAACGCTCGCCCTGCATTACATTGAGAACTGCTTGTGTCACGATGTATTGTGCAAATGGGCTAACTAAGATGGGATAACCTAAATCCTCGCGCACCCTTGCTGTCTCCTCCAAAATCTCTGCCTCTCTATGAGAAATACCCATTGTGGCAAGTTGCGCCCTTAAATTCGAAATCATCCCACCAGGTATTTGATGTTCATACAAAGCCGGGTCATAGCTTGCCTTCTCGCCACGAGAAAAATTATCCCGCGCACAAAGCCAATCAAAATATTCATCTACTTTTTGCAAAGCAGATTGATTCATCTTTGGTGCGCGACCCAATTTTTGCGCGCTTGCATACACATCCAGCACTGATGGCAGTGAAGCACCATTCGCAAGGCAATCTGTTGCGACATAACCATATGCAAAGCCAGCCCTGATGGCCTCCTCATAAACTAATGGAGCTAAGCCAGATTGGCAGTGGGAATGTAATTTAATGGGAATACCAGCAGCTGCTGAGACGACCGCTGGAAAAAGAGATTTAGCGCGTTCAGGAGTTAATAGGCCTGTAGGGTCCTTTACGGAAATAAAATCTGCACCCAACTTGACCAACTCATGTGTACGCGCAATAAAGTAAGCATCATCATGAACAGGGCTTAAGGCATAGGTCAACATAGCGTTGATCAGCATGCCATTCTTTTTGCCAGCCTTAACTGAGGACTCGATATTGCGGTTATCGTTTAACGCATCATAGACAGTTAAGACCTTAACGCCGGACTGTGCCAATAATTCAATATTGAGCTCAACCACATCATCTGGAAATAATTCAAAGGTATAAATACTTTGTCCGCGAGTGAGTGCATCCGTTGGCGTACTCAGTTCCTTGCTAAGAAATGCCATGCGCTTCCATGGATCTTCACGCAAGAAGCGAACCATCACATCAAATACTGCACCGCCTAAAATGTTGATGTATCCATATCCAGCCTGATCAATATCCGCTAAGGCTGGATACATATGGGGTGTAGTCATACGAGTAGACCAAAGGCACTGATGGGCATCACGTAAAGTGACATCAATCATTTCGAATGGCTTCTTCTTAATCATCACGCAACCTCAATCACCATCAGAGCCTGACCAACCTCAATCGTTGCACCATCCTCAACCAAGATCCTCGAGACCTTACCAACGCATTCCGCCGGAATAGTATTTAGCAACTTCATTACTTCAACAATACAGACATCCGTGGTTGGCGTAACACTATCGCCAACCTCAACAAATGGAGGGGAGTTTGGACTTGGCCTGCGATAGAAAGTGCCGATCATTGGACTAACAATGACGCGCTCAGAAGAAGAAAGGGTTAGCGCAGGGCTAGAGGCAGGACTTGCGCTCACTACAGGAGCAGGCGCAAATGTTGGTGCTGCTACATACGCATTAGCAGGAGGCGCACTGCTCGCCCCTACTGAAATCTCAATTTCAAATTCATCCGTTTTATATCCAAACGTAGTGAAGGCGCCCGCATCTTTAATGAGGGCAACAATTTCCTTCACCTGTTTCATGGTGAACTCAGGCGGCAGCTTCACCTGTGTTGCAGGTTTTTTAGCTGAAACTTTTTTTGGCGTCCTTGGACTTACTTGCGCCTTAGGGGCGACTTTCTTTTTTGTTTGCACTGTCTCTTATTTTTAGTTAATATTTTCTCTAATGAAATTTAAAGTATCATCAGATGAAATGCTTTAAGGGTAAACACTTAAAAATGCAAAAAAATTGAAAAAATGATCTCTAAATGCCACAAAAGCTGTCTCGCATAACCCCTCCCACCGAAATAAGCGATGAATCTGCCAAATCCAGCATGGCAGAAAAAGTGTTGCTCATTCTCGAAACCATCGCTCAATCTGAATTTCCGCTAACCCTTGAGGCAATTTCTACGGGCACCGGCTTAGCAAAACCTACCGCATTTCGATTACTCAATACTTTAGTAACCCAAGGATTTATTGAACGCGATCCTAATGGACGACGCTTTCAGCCAAGTGCAAAACTTCGAATCCTGGGAATTAATATTCTTTCGGTCGACTCCATACGATCGCAGCGTGTTGCCGTGATGAAGCATCTAGTAGAAGAAATTGGTGAGACTTGTAACTTCAATATTTTGGACGGCAACAGAGTAATGTATCTCGATCGGGTTGAAACAAGTGCGCCAATCCGACTACACGTTGATCTTGGTATGCGCGTACCACTGCACTGCACTGCCAGCGGGAAATTATTTTTATCCGGAATGACTGAATTACAAGTTAAGAGATCACTTGGGAATGAGCCCTTTGAGCGCTATACGGATCGAACCATTACTGACTATAAAAGACTGCTTTTGGAGTTGGAAAAAATTCGTACGGATGGCTACGCCCTTGATGAATCGGCCTTCCTAGAGGGATTTATCGGAATCGCCGTCCCAGTCATTAATTCAAAAAATAAAACTTTTGCCACCATTACCGCCCACGGACCAGCCTCCCGCATGCAAGAAAAGTCAATTGATTTTTATGTTGCACCTCTTATTAAGGCTGCACAAGATATTCAAAGTAGCCTATCTGAAACCAGTAACTAACTTTAGGAATTGATATGACAAAACCCGTAATCATCACCGTAGCAATGACTGGCGCTATCCCTCGGAAAAAAGATTGCCCTGGTTTACCGGTAACTACCAGCGAGCAAATTGAAGAAACCCACAAGGCTTTTGAGGCTGGCGCAACTCTTGCACATATTCATGTGCGCAACCCAGATGAAACCCCAAGCTCAGACCCTGCTTTATATGCAGTAGTTCAAGAGGGCATACAAAAACACTGTCCAGGAATGATCATTCAGTTCTCTACCGGCGGTCGCGGTCGCGATCAGGCTGCTCGGGGTGGAATGCTTTTTCACAAGCCTGACATGGCCTCTCTAGCAACAGGGTCGGTCAACTTTCCTACTGGCATTTATGAAAACCCCCCGGAGTTCGTTGATGGGCTTGCAAGCGAAATGCTAAAGTACGAGATTAAGCCAGAAATAGAAATCTTTGACCTTGCTATGCTCTATAACGCAGCCAATCTGATTGAGCGTGGCCTCTTAAAGGCCCCCGCCCACGTACAGTTTGTCATGGGTGTTCCAAACGCCATGCCGGCTAGGCGCTCCATTTTAGAATTCCTCGTCTCAGAGTTAAAGGCGGTCATGCCGGATGCTACTTGGACTGCCGCGGGTATTGCGCGCTACCAACTACCAGTCAACGAATGGACTCTTGAGTTGGGCGGCCATGTTAGAACCGGCCTCGAAGACAATACGCGCTATGATAAAACCAGGGCGGCTAAAGATAATGCCGAATTAGTGGCCCGTTTAGCGGAAATGGCGCCAACCTACAACCGCACGGTCGCAACGCCAGCGCAAGCTCGTGAGATCTTAGGATTGAGAAAGCAATAATCGGCATGTCAAATACATCCTTCGATTACATTGTGGTTGGCGGCGGTTCATCTGGCTGTGTATTGGCCAACCGACTTTCAGAAGATCCGCAGAATTCAGTTTGTCTAATTGAGGCGGGGCCCAAAGATCGATCCCCGTGGATTCACTTGCCTATTGGTTATGCCAAGACAATGTGGGACCCCAAGCTCAATTGGAAATTTCAAACCGAACCTGATCCCGGGGTAAATAATCGACAAATTTATTGGCCAAGAGGTAAAACACTGGGTGGCTCTAGCTCCATCAATGGCCTCATTTTTATTCGCGGGCAAAAAGAGGACTATGACACCTGGCGAGATCTTGGCAATTCAGGCTGGGGCTGGGATGATGTCTTGCCCTACTTTAAAAAAGCTGAGGGCAATGATCGACTAGATGAGCCACTGCACTCGAAGACCGGACCATTAAAGGCCTCCTCCATTCCCAAAAAACATCCTTTAGTTGAATCATTTAAGAAGACTGCAAACGCTCTCGGCGTTCCCAATACAGATGACTTCAACAACCTCACCCAGGAGGGCGTTGGTTATTATCAGTTAACCACTCATAAAGGATTTCGTTGCAGCACTGCAGTTGCCTATTTAAAGCCCGCTAAGAAAAGAAAAAATTTAGAAATTCTAACTAATAGTCAGGCCTGCAAGATTATTTTTGAGAATAAAAAAGCAGTAGGCATTGAGATCAATCAGAATGGCGCTAGAAGAGTGGTGCGAGCGAATAAAGAGGTCATCCTCAGTGCTGGCGCCATCCAAAGCCCACAACTGCTTCAGCTATCTGGGGTGGGGCCGGCAAAACTTCTTCAGGAATTTAAAATTCCCGTGATACATGATCTGCCGGGGGTTGGAGAGAATCTGCAAGACCATCTTCAGCATCGCTTGATTTATGAGTTGAATCAACCTATCTCTACTAATGATCAACTCTCATCTTGGTTTGGGCAGCTAAAAATGGGCTTAGACTGGCTACTGTTTCGTGGCGGACCACTTTCAATTGGCATTAATCAAGGCGGATTATTTACCCGCGTCATGAAAGACTCCAAAACACCCGATATCCAATTTCACTTGGCAACCCTCTCTGCGGAGATGGCTGGTGGCAAGGTTCATCCTTTCTCTGGATTCACTATGTCGATATGTCAACTACGACCTGAGTCTAGAGGTTATGTTCGCATTCAATCCACAGATCCACTTGTACCTCCGAAGATGTTTGCTAACTACATGTCAACGCCCTATGACCGTGAGATCAGTATTGCTGCTGTCAAGTACGCTAGAAAAATTGCACAGACAGAACCATTGCGCTCCCTAATTGTGCGCGAGGTTAAGCCCAACAACGCTCAATCCGATGAAGAAATCCTAGAGTTTTGCCGCAATAATGGTGCCACGATTTTTCATCCAACAGGCACCTGCCAAATGGGTCCAGATAACGATCCATTGGCCGTACTAGATTCGTCCTTGAGAGTCAGAGGCGTTGATGGCTTAAGAGTCGTTGACTGCTCAGCGATGCCAACCCTACCCTCGGGTAATACCAACTGGCCTGCAGTCATGCTTGCCGAAAGAGCGTCCGACCTCATTCTAGGAAAGATTAAATCCCACTAATGCACTACCCAATTTTTTCACTTATCGGAGTAATGACAGGCCTCTTAATGGCTCTCTTTGGGATAGGTGGAGGAGCATTCATTGTTCCCGCCTTAGATGCGGCATTTCTGGCAGTTCCGGACTTAAATCACCCCCCTTTTCAACTTATTGTTATTGGAAGTTTGTCAACGATTGTTATTGGCTCCCTTCCAAGGGCCATTAATGTACTTAGGAAGAATAAGAGCGAGCGTATTACAGCAACAACCCTCATCATAAGTGCCGTACCTTTTATTCTATTGGCCAGCTTGATATCAACCCAATTAACTGATCAGTTTTTACGCCTTGGATTTTCAGCAACAATCGTATTAATAGGAGTATGGACGCTCCTTGGAAAATCACCAGCGAATTGCTCACCACATCATCTGATCAAGCCAAATCGCTTTAAATTAATTTCTGTAGGGGCTATTTCCGGGATCTCTTCAGCCTTATTTGGTCTTGGGGGTGCAACACTATTAATGCCACTTTTAACAATGTGGGTGGGAATACCCATTGCAGCATGCGTAGACATATCGATTCTTTTTGTTTCAGCAACATCTATAGTCAGCCTTGTGACTCTAAGCTCGGCTTGGATTGGTATTCATGGTGCTAATGGCATCGGTAACACCATGATTACTTTAATTCTTGTTTTAGGTATCAGTGCCGCCATTACCCAAACAGCCGCCGCTGGGAAAATACTAAAAATGAATGACAACTTAAGGCAAAGATTATTAGGCGCTTACCTTATCAGTCTGGGAATTTGGGTAATTGCACGCGCAATTATCTAGTAAAACTAAGTCTGATTAGGGATAACATCCAATAATTTTAAACGCTGAACTTTGCCAGAAGGGCCACGAGGCAGATCAAGCATGAAGAGAATAAATTTAGGCGTCCTAAATTTACCCAGCTCTTGTAAGCAAAAAGTGCGCATTTCATCCTCGGAGCATTTAGCATCCGGCTTCAAAACAATGCACACCATAATTTCCTGTCCATAATTACTATCTGGAATACCCACTGCTGCCGCATCTAGCACGGCTGGATGTTTTAAGACTGCCTCATCAATTTCGCGTGGAGCAATATTCTCCCCGCCTTTAATAATCAACTCTTTCAAACGCCCGGTGATGAAATAAAAACCGTCATCATCGCGCAATCCTAAATCACCAGTTTTTAACCAGCCTTCAGCATCAAAGGCCCTAGCTGTTTCCGCCTCTGCCTTGTAATATGCATTCAGAACATTCCCACCACGCAAGCAAATTTCACCCACTACATTACTACCAAGAAGCTTGCCTTCTGCATCAACCACCTTAGCCTCTACCCCGCAAGGTTGTCCTGGGCTACCGTAGCGCCTTGTCTCATCATGTGGGTTACAAAAGACCATTGAAGCAGACTCAGTCATCCCCATACCTTCGATGACAGTAATTCCAAATAGATTCTCAAATTCACGATGGTGCTCAGGAGGCAATGGTGCAGAGGCCGAGCGGCCAAAACGAATAGACTTCAAATCCTCGCGACTAGGCAGTGCTCCGCCACTCTTGGCAGCATTAATTAGATAGGCAATGATCGTTGGCACCATATTGATCCATGTACAACGATACTGGATCGCCAAATTCCACCAGTTAGAGACTGAGAAAGTATGTGGAGCAACGACTGAACCGCCAGATACAAAAGGAGTGATGGTGGATATCACTTGCCCATTAATGTGATAGATGGGTAAAGAGCTCAAAACAACATCATTTTGGGTGAGTGAATGCCAAGCGGCCATGGAGCGCGCAGCATGCAATAAATTAGCATGAGTCAGGAGAACGCCCTTAGGCGTACCGGTTGTGCCCGATGTATACATTAACAGTGCCGGCCTTAATGAGCCGACCTGAGGCAGCGTACCGGGACTACATTTCATAAAGGGGCCTTCAGGGGCATCCGGATCTAACTCTAAAAGCAAAAACTTTCTTTTCGTTTTCTCTAGCGCAGCAAATAAAGATTGCTTCTTATCCGGCGAGTAAAACAATGCTTCGATATCGCTATGATCTAACACCCAAGCCAATTGATCCGTCGGAGCCAGAAGATTTAGAGGGGTAATCACTCGTCCGCAAGACATGGCCGCCAGAAAAATAGTGCTAGTTTGGCGGCCATTTTGCATGTACAGGCCAACGTGAGCTCCATTACTGATTCCCTCCCGCTCTAACCATGAGGAAAAATGGCACGCCTCCTTGGCAAGCTGGCCATAAGTCAGTTCGGCACTAATTTCTGGCGCGTATAAAAACGGTTTTTCAGGTTGGGCTGCCTCCCAGTGCAAAAGCACTTCGCCTAAACTTTTACAAGAAGCAGTCATATTTAAATTTCGTTAAAAAAATTGAAAGCGCGAATCTAAATTAAGCCTTTGGAAAGCGACTAAAGTAATCCTTCAATAAATCCTCGACCTTAGGAACGTGCTCAGGGATAGGCCTTACCACCCTTGTGATATTGAGGTAATGACGATAATTCATATTGTCAGAAAAGTTATTTTTACCCCAAGTGCCGCAACCCATAGACAGGGAGAATGGCAAACCATTTTCAAAACTACCTCCAGTGGCGATCGCATGTGCTTGGTTCACAATAATCCTAGCAACTGGCAATTGTTGAGCTAGCGAAGCAGCTCTGGACTCCATGACCTCACCGCGTTGTGCGGTATGCAGGCCTACAGAATGTCCAGCCCCCTGGTAGCCATATACATTGGTTACAAGATCTTTTGCGGCATCAAAATTGGCGGCCTTCCATACGGTCAGAACGGGGCTGAGCTTCTCTCCTGAAAATGGCACATCCGGTCCAAATCCAGTCTCCTCAACCATTAAAAATTTAGCTGATTTTGCCTTTGGATTTTGTAATTGCGCACGCTCAGCAATCACCCCTGGATTTTGTGCCGTTAGTGTCGAGGTTAATTTGCCATTACTAAACATCACATCTTGCAGACGTTTCTTATCAGCGGAATCCAACAGTACTCCACCAACAGCCTCTAATGCGCTAATTGCTTGGCTGTAGACCTGCTCACAAATCACTGTGCCATTTTCACTTGAGCAACTTGTCGCATTATCAAAGGTCTTGGATTGCAAAATCTTATTAGCTGCAGATGCAAGGTCAGCATATTCATCAATAATGACCACTACATTACCCGCACCCACTCCAAATGCAGGCGTGCCACAAGTATAGGCCGCACGAATATTGGCCTGAGATCCGGTAGCAACAACTAGATCAGCTAAGCGCATTAATTCATTAGTAGCATCTTTAGTGATTGGTGAAGGAAGCATTTGTACCAAATCTCGCGGGGCTTTCACTAAATCTAGCTGCTGATGAACAAACTCCAATAGGCGAGCACATGTTGATAAACCTTTAGGTGAAGGAGCAACCACTACAGCGTTACGACACTTCAAAGCATTTAAGATTTTATTAATGGGGGTGGCACCAGGATTAGTAGAGGGCGTAATAGCTGCCACCACACCCACTGGACGAGCATACTCAGTAAGACCTGTCTTCAAATCCTCAGAAATGATGCCAACTGTTTTTGCACAACCTAAGTCGCGCACCAGCCCCAGGGTTTTTCTAAAGTTTTTCTTAAATTTGTCTGCTACATCACCAAGTCCAGTATCTTGAACGGCTAACTCTGCCAACTCTTGATTGCGCTTTGGTTCTAAGATCGCCCAAGCAACCGCTTCGACAACTAGATTGACTTGAGATTGGGTGTACTGCTCGTATACCTTTTGAGCAATACGCCCACGTTCAATGATGCTTTCTACTGGTGTCATAAGTATGCTTAGTTAATGTTATCAAAGGATAGAAAATTGTTACTCAACTTTAATGCCGGCATCTTTTGTAACCTTTTTCCACTTAACCAATTCTGACTTCACAATGGCGCCTAGTTGAGCTGGTGTACTGCCAACGGCTTCAGCTCCTTGAGCGAGCAACCTCTCCTTCACTGCTGGCTCTGCCAATACCTTGACAGTCGCATTGTAAAGAGTGTCAATGATGATTTGAGGAGTTTTGGCAGGAACAAACATGGCATACCAAGAATCAACTTCGTAATCTTTGAATCCCAATTCAGCCATAGTTGGCACATCTGGGAAGACTGGTGAACGCTTCACAGTAGAAACCGCTAATGCACGCAGCTTGCCGGACTTTACATAATTTGCAGCAGCAGGAATAGAAACCCAAAGCAATGGCACCTGACCGGCAATCACATCAGTAATTGCAGGGCCGCCTCCACGATACGGAATATGCATCATGGTGACTCCAGCTGAACCTGCCATCATGGCTCCTGCCAGGTGACCTGGCGAACCATTTCCAACGGAGGCATAAGAAATTGAATCAGGCTTTGCTTTTGCCATTTCAATCACTTCCTTCACACTCTTGCCTGGAAAGTCCATATTAGCAACCAGAATTTGCGGTAAGGAAGCCACCAAGGACACTGGCAAAAAATCTTTTTCAGTATCAAAAGCGAGTTTTGGATAAATCGCAGGATTGATCGTGTGCGAAGAGAGGGTAAAGAGGACTGTGTATCCATCTGCCGCAGATTTAGAAACTATATCGGTTCCGATCGACCCTCCCGCCCCACCTCGGTTATCGATGATGACCTGCTGACCCAACACCTTGCTAAGTGGGTCTTGCACGATACGGGCAATAACATCCGTACCCCCTCCCGGTGGATAAGGAACTACAAATTTAATAGGTTTTGTTGGCCAAGACTGGGCAGCGGCGGTTTGCATTCCCCCAACCAAACCTGCGAATGCAAAAACTCCGGATAAAACAGCGACTAATAGTTTGCTTATGCGCATAATTCATCTCCTGTTAATAACTACATTCATTTGGCTTATCTTAGCCTTTGTTATTGGATCAGACTAGCATAATTGATCTTATTAAACGGAACAAGTTGTTTCGTATAGGTAAAAATACTAACATTTACCCTTTAAATTACAAACTTGTTCTATTAGAATGAACAAAATGACACAATTCTTGAGATTTGACAACCATGCTTGAAACAGAAGCCAGCGACCAGCTAGACGCCCTAAAAAGGGATAATTCCGGCGAAAACTCCTCAATGCTCAAGGGTGTTGTCATATTGGAGGCCCTGGCAGCACTTCAACAACCCGCCACCCTCGCTCAACTCATGCAAATTACCGGAATGCCCAAAGCATCCTTGCATAGAACATTAGCGATATTTGAAGAAGCAAGATTGGTAGCTAGGGAGCCCGGCGGTAGGACCTACGCTCCAGGCGAGCGTCTTGCGCACCTAGCAATGACAACCCTCACACATGACACTGTTTCAGCCATTCGCCACACCATTCTCCGTAAACTAGTATCCGATCTAGGCGAAACCTGTAATCTTGCAGTCTTAAGGCGTGGCGAGCTATTTTATTTAGATCGAGTTGAAGCGGACTGGGCCTTACGCCTGCACCTACCACTAGGCACTGTATTGCCGCCGCATTGCAGCGCTAGCGGAAAGTTGCTACTGGCATACAAGCCTGTAGATGAACGTACTAAGATTTTAGAAAATCTTCCACTTGAACAATTTACCCATAGAACTATTACTGATCTCCATTTGCTGGAATCCGAAATGGAAAGAATTGTGGCTACTGGTTATGCGGTTGATAACGAAGAATATGTTTTGGGCGTATCTTGCGTAGCAGTTCCAGTAAGAGATTCTCTAGGCGAGGTGGTAGCAGCCATAGCAGTTCATGCTGCAACCGCAAGACTCCCTTTGAATCAAGCGATGGGGCATATTCCCAAACTTAAAGAAGCGTCTGAGCGCATTTCTCAAACCCTTTCCTGATTAGCAGAGAACCATAACCGCTTCATGACAAATCTAAACGTGAAATACCCACTCTTAGAAAAAATGATTGAGGAGGCTCGAAGCGATCTTCCTCTTGGGGTTGTCTACCCACTGAGTGCGCCAGCATTAGAAACTGTGTTTGATCTCATCAAGAGACGGTTATGCACACCAATATTAATTGGCCCCAAGAAAGAAATTGAAGAGCTCGCTGCCACAGAAGGCCTCTTATTAAATGGCATTCAAATTGTCGACACGCCTAACAACCCTATTCTAGCGACCAAGAAAGCCGTGGAGATGGTCAAAGAAGGAAAGTTAGCGGTATTAATGAAGGGCTCATTACATACAGAAGATCTAATGGGACCCATTGTCAGTCGCGATGGGCTTCGTACCGATCGCAGAACTAGTCATTTATTTTTATTTGAACTAGAACGCTACCCCAAATTACTAGGCATTAGCGATTGTGTAGTCAATATTGCACCCAATGCCGCTCAAAAAATACAAATTCTCAAAAGCAGCCTCGAGGCGCTTAGTAAGCTAGGAATAAAGCATACAAAAGTCGCGATCATTGCAGCTACCGAAGTCATCAACCCAACTATGCAAGCCACAACGGATGCCAAAGAGATTGTAGATGCCCATGCAATTAATCCCATCCATGTAGACACGATTATTGAAGGCCCTTTTGGTTTTGATAATGCTATCTCTGCTGAGTCAGCAAAAACAAAGGGCATTAAGTCAGTCGTAGCGGGTGATCCCGACCTATTGATCGTGCCTGATTTACAAGTTGGCAATATTCTCTACAAGTCTTTAATTTACATGGCTGGAGCTGAGTGCGCCGGTACTGTTTTGGGCGCTCAAGTTCCTATCATCCTCACATCAAGAGCTGACACCGTTTTTTCCAGAGTTGCATCCTGCGCGATGGCTATTATTCTTGCTAAAAATTCTCAATAACTGAGTAAATCTATGTTCAAAATATTCTCAAATGATCCCGTGCACGACCCCATCCATAAGCAGGCGCCTGCAACTGAAATAAAGAAAACTACTTGCTATATGTGTGCCTGTCGTTGTGGCATTAGAGCGCACTTACGCGATGGTGAATTGGTTTACATTGATGGAAATCCTGAGCATCCTTTAAATCAAGGCGTTATCTGCGCCAAGGGCTCCTCAGGAATCATGAAACAGAAATCGCCAGCGCGGATTACTCAGCCACTCTTACGCAAAGCAGGCAGCGATAGAGGTAACGGCGAATTTGAGCCCATCAGCTGGGAAAAAGCATTTGAAATTTTGACCGAGCGTCTTGCAAAAATTCGCGCTACCGATCCAAAGAAGTTTGCACTCTTTACTGGACGCGACCAAATGCAGGCGCTTACTGGCTTATTTGCCAGACAGTTTGGAACGCCTAACTATGCAGCTCACGGTGGATTCTGCTCTGTCAATATGGCTGCCGGGATGATCTATACCATTGGCGGAAGCTTCTGGGAATTCGGTGGACCAGATTTAGATCAAGCTAAGCTATTTGTCATGATTGGTACGGCTGAAGATCATCACAGTAACCCCATGAAAATTGCCCTCTCTAAATTTAAGAGGGCGGGCGGTCGCTTCATCTCAATTAATCCAGTCAGAACTGGATACTCTGCTATTGCGGATGAATGGATACCAATTAAACCTGGAACCGATGGCGCGCTCTTCATGGCCTTGATGCATGAACTCATTCGTCTTGAAAAATATGATGCCCCTTTCCTAAAGCGCTTTAGCAATTCAGCCCAATTAGTCTGCATGGATGCGGGACCAGAAGAAGGTTTATTCTTGTATGACCCTGACTCTGATCCAATAAATTTAGATTTACCGCACAATAAATATATCTGGGATGAAAAATCCCAAAGCACTAAACCTTGTTTTGCACAAGGCACATCGCCTGCTCTATCAGGCGAATACGTTATGGGTCCAGGGCCGCACCAAGGTAAAAAAGTGGTTCCCTCTTTTGAACTACTTAAACGTCAAGTGAGTGAGACCACTCCAGAATGGGCTTCTGCCATTACCAGCATTCCAGCAGAGCGTATTCGCAAGCTTGCCCTTGAGATGGCAGACACAGCATTCGGTCAAGAATTTGAATTGCCGATTCAGTGGACAGACTGCTGGGGCGAGAAACATGATTCTGTCACTGGTAGGCCTGTCGCCTTCCATGCCATGCGAGGTTTATCTGCGCACTCCAATGGCTTTCAGACTACTCGTGGCCTAGCAGTACTTATGTCATTACTCGGGACGATTGATCGCCCAGGTGGCTTTAGGCATAAGGCTCCTTACCCACGTCAGGTTCCGCCCAATGCGAAGCCACCTTCTTCTGAAAATGACATCAAGCCGAATACTCCATTGGCAAAGCCTCCATTGGGATGGCCAACTCAACCCGAGGATTTGGCTCTAGATTCCAATGGCAAGCCCCTGCGCATCGATAAAGCCTACTCATGGGAGCATCCTTTAGCGGCTCACGGACTAATGCATAACGTCATTACGAATGCAGTTAAAGGAGATCCCTACTCTATCGATATGCTCATGATCTTCATGGCAAATATGTCATGGAACTCCACCATGAATACGATGGAAGTTCGCGATCATCTAAATGCCAAGAATGATGATGGTGAATTCAAGATTCCATTCTTGGTAGTTTGTGATGCATTCCAATCTGAGATGGTGGATTTCGCTGACCTAGTACTTCCTGATACTACCTATCTTGAGCGTCACGATGTGATGAGCATGTTAGATAGACCTATTTCTGAGTTTGATGGTCCTGTTGACTCTGTCCGCATCCCCGTTCTAGATCCCTTGGGAGAGTGCAAACCATTCCAGGAAGTCTTAATTGAACTGGCTTCACGCTTAAAGTTTCCTGCATTTACTACACCAGAAGGTGGGAGGAAATTTAAGGACTATCCGGACTTCATTACTCGATTCCAGACTGCCCCTGATTCAGGCATTGGCTTCTTAGGCGGTTGGCGTGGCAAAGATGGTGACAAACCCTTAAAAGGTGAGCCCAATCCCAATCAATGGCAAAAATATGCTGAGAATAATTGTGTTCATCAGTACCATATGCCGCCAGAGCATCAATACATGCGCAACTGGAACAAGGGGTATTTAGACTTCTCCAAAGAGAATGCCTTGAGACAAAAAAATGATCCAATCATGATTGCCATTTACTCTGACATTCTGCAACGATTTAGACTAGCTGCTACCGGTAAACGTCCAGGAGCACAGCCTCCAGAACACCTAAAGGCACGGATCTATAAATATTTTGATCCGCTGCCTTTCTGGTATCCGCCGCTCGAGGATGAGGCAACCGATTTAACCAAATTCACACTCAATGCAATTACTCAACGTCCGATGGCAATGTATCACTCATGGGATTCACAAAATGCATGGTTACGACAAATTCATAGCCATAACTACCTATATGTGAACACTGCCACTGCACTGCAAAGTGGAATTGCTGATGGTGCCTGGATGTGGATTGAATCCCAGTGGGGTAAGGTCAGGTGCATGGCAAGACACTCTGAGGCTGTTGATCCAGGAACAGTATGGACATGGAATGCAATTGGTAAGGCCGAATCTGCTTGGAGCTTAACAAGTGATGCAGATGAGTCCAAAAAAGGCTTTTTATTAAATCATCTCATCACGGAAGAGCTTCCATTGGGCGGCTTTACTGTTAGCAATTCTGATCCGATTACTGGTCAAGCTGGTTGGTATGACGTCAGGGTCCGATTAGCACCCGCAGATGAGAATGAGCCAGAAGAAACTTGGCCACAAGTAAAAGCATTTGAAGTGCCTGGAATGGCCCTCAAAAAATCGGGGGAGACAAAATGAGTAAAAATAAACAACTGGCTCTCGTTATTGACCTCAATGTTTGCGTTGGCTGTCATGCGTGTGTGACCTCTTGCAAGGAGTGGAATACCTCTGGATCAGCAGGACCACTCACGGATCTCAATGCTTATGGTGCAAGTCCTAGCGGTACTTTTTTCAATCGCGTTCAAACCTTTGAGGCAGGAAGCTTCCCTAATACGCAAACAGTGCATTTCCCCAAATCTTGTTTGCATTGCGAAGAGCCTCCCTGCGTTCCTGTATGCCCTACGGGTGCGAGCTATAAACGCAAAGAGGATGGCATTGTTCTCGTTGACTACGATAAGTGCATTGGTTGTAGTTATTGCTCTTGGGCCTGCCCTTACGGTGCCCGAGAACTAGATCAAGAGCGTCAAGTGATGACAAAATGTACCCTCTGCGTAGATCGAATCTATAGCGAAACATTGCCGGAGTCTGAGAAAAAGCCTGCTTGCGTACTTGCGTGCCCTACCAGCGCTCGAATCTTTGGTGACGTTCACGATCCAGAGTCAGAGGCGAGCAAAGCCATTGAAGAACGCAAGGGTTATGCCTTGATGCCGGAGTGGGACACTCAACCAGCCAATCACTATTTACCCCGCTCCATTATGGAAACGATAGATGCAGCAAGGAACGACAAATAATGCGCCCACAATTTTCAATTATTTTCTTCACCACCTTGGTTGGAATGGCGCAAGGATTGCTATTTTTTATCGCCCTATCCAATTTATATAGCAAGGCTACCCCTAATGCATTTTTGACGAACCTAGTTCTTCCAGTTGCCTTTCTCTTGCTGTGTTTAAGTCTGCTCGCATCCTTTTTCCACCTCGGACATCCCGAGCGTGCGTGGCGTGCAGCGATGATGTGGAGGACATCTTGGCTATCTAGAGAAGTTATTGCTCTGCCTGCGCTGATGGCGGTAACAGTTGTTATCTACTCTTATGCGCTCATCGGTGAGGTGCCCCAATGGCTATGGCTAGCGCTTATCTCAGCTACCCTAATCCTGTGGATATGCACTGCAAAGATCTACCAATGCATTCGCTTTATTCAGGAGTGGTCACACCCTTCGACACTAACCAATTTCATTCTCCTGGGTTTGGGCTCAGGCTTAGTTTTATTAGAATTACTCATTACCCTGTGGGGCGACTCAGCTTTACAAATCATTGATGCCCCGCTATCCATGGTTGCCTTTCTCCTATTATTTTTAGCATTTAATTTGAAGCTCTGGATTTGGCGTCGGAATCGCAGCTTAAAACCAAAGTCAAATCTTGCTACAGCAACCGGCATTAAAGGCAACAATATCCGCCAAACTTCAATGGGCTTAATGGGTGGTAGCTTTAATACTCGCGAATTCTTTCATCATCAGACTGATCGCATGATTGCGAATATACGCAAGATTATCTTGCTTTGCGCTTATGTGCTGCCAATGATATTAATGGCTTACGCAATTGCCTCACCTAGTATGACGATCATTGCTTTAGCACTATTGATCAACTACTTAGGCCTTCTCGCCGAAAGATGGATGTTCTTTGCAGAAGCTAATCACCCACAAAATCTGTACTACCAAAGAGTGTCCTAGCCACCAATCTTGAGATGGATCACTTTGCCGAAAAACTTATACATGGAAGGACTCACATCTCTCCAAAAAGGCTTGGTGATCCAGGACCAACTCAGTCTCAGAAAGAAGCCATTCTTTTAGCGGCAAATGCAGCTCCTGATCATGGACGAATGGTGCCTTGGCGTTTTATAGAAATTCAAGAAAGTAGTCGCGCCAGCTTGGGCGAAGTGTTTTATCAGTGCCTACTAGAACGCGACCAACAAGCAACGCCTATCCAGCTTCAAGAGGCTCGCGAAAAAGCTTTTCGTGGGCCACTTCTTCTCTTGGCCATTGCCAACTATCGTGATGCTGGTAGCGATATCAGCAAACAAGAAAAGCTCATCTCTTTAGGTTGCGCTATCCAGAACATTCTTTTGAGCGCCTATGCCCTTGGCTTTGGCTCTGGACTATCCAGCGGTAGAGCTCTACAAAGCGATCACATTGGAGCCTTATTTCAGCTAACAACGGATGAGGAGCCCATCTGCTTTATTACGATTGGTACTGTGCAAAAAAATAAACCCGATCGCATTAGACCGGGTTTATCTCAATACTATTCTGTTTTTTAAGTCAAGTTAAAGCACCTCTACTGTTTGCTTTTTGGTATCAATACGCAATCGTGCACCACTTGTAATCGCCTGAGTAATGTCACAGTCAAAACCACTCAACATAGGAATGCCAGCATGTGCTGCGCCTTGTGCCAAGATTGGGTTAACTGCATTAAAAATAATGGCAGATGGGCACAAATTTCTTGATTTCATTTCATAAAGCATCCAAGCACTGGCAACTCCACCCTTTGCTGCATCCAATACTAGGATCTTATCTTTGTAAGATTGGCCAAACAGCTTATGCGCCGGACGTGAAAACACTCCTTTAAGACGATCTAAATCATAACGAGCTGAAAAGCCATCGGATGCACTTAGACACTCGCCTTCTAAACCCTCACCTTGAGCATGTTTAGCTTTATATATTTTTCCACTCACTTTAATCTCCCCGTCACTGCAGCCTGAACACAGTCCTCCATTGATGCCAACATTGGCGTGTAGCCATAACCTCCCAAAATATTGACAATCTTTGCGCTATTGGTTGCTAAGACTTTCCAACCATTGGTTTCTGCGATTTCTCTCGCATAGGACTGATAGAAGCACATACCTGAAAATACTGTCCCACCGGCACTTTCAATCATTTGGGTGTAACCCATGCGATCTGAGTCTGGTTTGACTTGTGGACTTGTCATGGCCAGCAAAGGCTTAATGAATTTCTTACCTTTACAAAGCTCTGCAATACTCTTCATTTCCATCAAACTTAATTGCGGCGCAGAAAATACCACTACGTCTATCTCTTCGGCAACACGATAGGAATTTTGTAAGCCCATAACCTCTTCTTTAGTGATAAACACCTCCGGAAGATGTAAATACTCTAAATCTCGGGCATGTAGCGCCTCAGGCGTAATACCCAATACATGAAACAGGGCTGTAGAACCAAAGCTTGCCATTGCTGCGCCAAAGTGCTTCATAGCATCAGAGCCAGGATGGCCTTCTATGCCTTCCAAAATCGGAACTGACCAATAGTTTCCTGATTTCTTTCCAATCAAGCCACCTAAAGCACCCCACTCATTTAATGTTTGAGGTGTCCACAATGTTTTAAAGCGGTGAGTTGGCTTGCGATGCTCATCAAGATGATAGCCATAGCGAGGCGTTCTACCAGTTAGACCAGCCGCCAATGCCGAGGGCCCACCCTCAAAGTTTGATCGAGCACCGCAAACACTATTGGAATAAATGACAACTCCAGTATCGCCAAATGCTAAATGCTCCCCAAAAACGGGTGCCATGATTGTTTGGTAATTAATACAAGTGTCTGTCATGGATACACCCATTTTGACAAACGCATCAATTGCACGCCTCTCAAGCTCAAGCATTTTTTCTGTTTGACCTAGCTGCTTTGCTTTACTGAAATCGGTCCCCCTAGGATCAGTAATAGTAGGGATGCATACCATGCGATCTGCCTCAGAGTTTCTTGCTAAACCCTCGAGCCACTCAACTCCAGACTCCCCCAGACTCTCGGTATCAGCCATGATGTGCGCTTGAGATACGGAGACTAAATCTTCAGCCCCAAAAAATTCGCCTACCTTGATTTGGTGTTGGATCGCTGTTTTTCTAACTGGGCCAAACTCTCCCGCTAACATCGCCTTTTCTTCTTCACTTAACTTCATCTTCTTCTCTTTATATTAATCAATCAATCGTGGCACCAGAATCACGAACTACCCTCCCCCACTTCGCAATTTCACTAGTTTGGAAGTTAGCCAGACTCTCTTTAAAGTCAGTATTTGGCTGAACTCCCAAGTTCCCCAGACGCTCTCTAAAGGCATCTGATTGAGCAACCTTCTCAGCTTCCATTCTTAACTTTTTAGTAATTGGCTCTGGCAATTTGGCTGGAGCAAATAAGGCCCACCAGGCGGTTGATTCAAATTGCGGATACCCAAGCTCAGCTACAGTTGGCACATTAGGCAGTAAAGGTGAACGTGTTTTGCTTGTAACGGCTAGAGCACGCAGCTTTCCTGATGTGATGTGCGGCAATACTGACTGAATAGGATCAAATGCTAATGGAATTTGTCCGCCTATCAAATCTGTTATTGCAGGCGCACTACCCTTATACGGAATATGCCTTAGCTTGATCTGAGTGGTGGACTCAAATAAGGCTGCCGTTAGATGCCCTGGGGTACCATTTCCAGCGGAACCATATGCAATAGTTTCAGGTTTGGCGCGAGCCTCTGAAATTAGCTCAGCAAGCGTCTTAATACGATCACTTGAATTCACTACAACGACAACAGGTGCTGTTGCCACCAAAGCGATCGGCGTGAAATCCCTAGTCATGTCATATGGTAATTGTTTGTACAAGCTGCCATTGATCGCATTAGTGCCTACAGTCCCCATAAATAAGGTGTAGCCATCTGGCGCTGACTTAGCAACAAGATCTGCCCCAATGGAACCGCCAGCCCCACCCTTATTCTCAATAATGACCTGCTCTTTCAAGCGATCTCCCAAGAGCACTGATAAGGGTCTAGCAACAATATCTGTTGGCCCTCCAGGGGGGAAAGGAACGATTAATTTAATTGGCTTATTTGGGTATATATCTGCCAATACATTGCTTGAAAGCAGCAGCAATCCCAAGCTAGCCAGAAAAAACTTAAAACCTTTCATTGCCGGTTTATTCATAGCGTCAGATCTCTGTTAGGTAGGAGGAATTTTCACTCTAACTGACCATTCATATAATGTATATTTATATTTAATTAACTAACATATAAGCAATTCTTATGAATGTAAAACAAATTGATTTGAGATTGCTGCGCAGCTTTCTCACCGTTTCTAGAGCTGAAAGCTTTGTCAAAGCTTCCGAAAGTCTCAACATCACGCAATCTGCTCTCTCTCAACAGATGAAAGAGCTAGCAAGCTATCTTGACCTACCACTTTTTGAAAAGAAGGGGCGCAGATTGGTTTTGACTAACCTTGGAAATGGGTTGCTACAAAAAGTAGAGCCATTACTGGGGCAGATAGAAGAAGCGCTTTTACAAAGCGTCAATGACAACCAAAATATTGTTGGCACCTTGCGTGTAGGTGCCACTAATACATACTCAAAAATAATTGCCCTGCCTACTTGTATGGCGATGCTTAAAGCAAATCCAAGCCTCAATATTGAACTCCAAGAATTGCCTGCCGAAAAAGTATTGAGAGGGCTTATGGAGGGTGCTATTGATATCGCCATTCTTCCAGAGGACTATCAATTTGCAGATCTCCACTGGGTTCGCCTCATTACAGAACAATTCTCGGCGATTGGGGCTCCACATGTAATTGAGAAACTACCCCGGAACCTAACTCTTAAAACCCTTGTTGCATATGATTTAGCGGCTCTAAATAGACAATTTTTGATGCGTCAAAAAATTGATGCTCAGGCTCGCATGGAGGGCGCCCTCCTTAACTTTCGTATGGAGACATCAACTATGGGGGATCTACTAGAGATTGCCAAGACTGGAGAGTTTTTAGCGTTAGGAAGCCCAATTGCTATAGCCAAAGATAGAAAATTAAGCTCAAGAAAAATTAAAGGTGACCTACTAACAAGAACTGCTGCAGTTTGCTGGAGAAAAACCAAATTCGTCACCTATGCAATGGTTGCATTTCAGGAAAATGCCGTTGCAATTTCAAGCTCAATTCAATCTGACATGAAAAAAAGAAAAGGTCCGGCTTAAGCGGACCTTTTCAATGTGGCTGTGAATAATTACACGTAATCTTTATACTTATCCAAGAAGCGAATTGGCTTAGCAAGCGCATCACGGCGGAATGGGTCACCGAGTTCACGAGTACACATAATCTCGATCACACAAGTCTTGCCTTCCTTCATTTGCATATCAATGGCCTTCTTCAGTGCTGGACCAACCTGATCAAGTTGGTCAACCACAATACCTTCAGCCCCCATCGATTGGGCAATCCCTGCGAAGCTAGGGCTTTCTAATTCACCTGCTACAAAGCGGCGGTTATAGAAGTCGACCTGGTTCTTTTTCTCAGCACCCCACTGACGGTTGTGGAACACAATCGCAGTAACAGGGATATCGTGGCGAACTGCAGTCAGAATCTCAACCATACTCATAGCCCATGCGCCGTCACCAGCGTAGGCAATCGCAGGACGATTCAGCGCTGCTGCTTTAGCCCCAATAATCGTTGGCAATGCATACCCGCAATTACCAAAACTCATTGGCGCAAAGAAACTGCGTGGCTTTTCGAAGCGAAGGTAGCTGTTAGCAACAGAGTTGATGTTGCCGATATCGGTTGACACCATGACATCAGCAGGCATTGCTTTCTCAAGCTCACGCAACACTTGACGTGGATGCAAGTAATGGCCACCTGTTGGTGTTACTTCTTTCTTCTGCTCTTCAATCATATCGAGACTGAATGCATCTTTTTCATGGGTCCACTCGTCAAGCTCTTTTTCCCACGCCGCTTTTTCTGAGGCGATTATTTGAGCTCGCTCTGCTTTCGTAGTGTCACAGGCCAATTTCTTGCCTTCGAGACGCTTAGTTAATGCAACCGCTGCAGCCTTGGCATCGCCACAAATTCCTACAGAGATTTTCTTAACCAATCCCAACATCTTGTTATCGGCATCGATCTGAATGATCTTAGCATTCTTTGGCCAGTAATCCATACCATGCTGTGGCAATGTTCCGAATGGTCCAAGACGTGAACCTAAGGCGACTACTACGTCAGCCTGGGCCATTAACTTCATCGCAGCCTTTGAACCTTGATAACCCAATGGACCACACCATAATGGATGACTCGCTGGGAATGAGTCGTTATGCAAGTAGCTATTGACAACCGGCGCACCAAGGCGCTCTGCAAACGCTTTACACTCTTCAACAGCATCGCCCATGACCACACCACCACCTGAAATAATCACTGGGAATTTTGCATTTGCCAATAGCTCAGCAGCTTCATCCAAACTCTTCTCACCGCCAGGACCGCGATCCAGTCTGTTTGGCTGTGGGATTTCCACTTCAATCTCACCATAGAAATAATCACGTGGAATATTTAATTGGGTTGGGCCCATCTCAGATAAAGCGCGATCAAAACAACGGCCGGTAAATTCAGCCATCCGTTTTGGATTATTCACGTGACCTTGATACTTTGTAAACTCCTCAAACATCGGAAGTTGGTTAGCCTCTTGGAAGCCACCTAAACCCATGCCCATAGTTCCAGTTTCTGGTGTAATGATCACTACAGGGCTATGCGCCCAATAGGCAGCTGCAATCGCTGTCACACAGTTACTAATACCAGGGCCATTCTGACCAATCACTACACCATGGTTTCCACTAACCCGAGCATAACCATCGGCCATATGAGCAGCACCTTGCTCATGAACCACTGGAATCAATCGAATTCCAGCTGGGGCAAAAATATCCATGGCATCCATGAACGCAGAACCCATGATTCCAAAAATATCCTTCACCTTATTGGCGACCATAGTCTCCACGAAGGCTTCGGAAGGGGTCATTTTTTGTGGACCGGTAGGTAAATTAGTGCCAGATTTAGACATAAAGCTCTCCTAGGTATTCAATTAAACGGAACAATTTGTTCTACAATCCAAATAATAATCGCTAAAATTTACCCAAGTCAAGCATAT